>DATLVQ010000160.1:0-19836 GCA_035577325.1 Bryobacteraceae bacterium
CCCAACAATCGCGCCATGATCCAGTATCGTGCGCGAGATCGGGAAATCGGGATCGATATTCAAACCCGCCGGAAACAGAAAGAGTCGAATGTAGAGCCAGAAGGCCCGGCATTGCGTGAAAAAATACTGATACCACGTGAAATCTTTGATTTTGAACCCGGCCGACGAGGAGCGCTGCACGAGCGGTGCAAGATAGATGCCAGCGAGAATCCCGCCCGCCGTGATGGGCACGTAAAGCCTCCAGTTTCGCCGGATGCCCGCCAAAGAAAACGGCGGATTCCAGAAATAGTCCGTGAGTAGCAAAAGCGCCGACAGAACCACGGTGTGCTCTTTAGTAATCACTGCTGCGCCAAACAGAATCAATACCGCCGCCGCTCTCAGCCATGTGATGGCCACCGTGCGCCGGTACAAAAACAACGTGAAGCCTCCATAGAAAAACAGAATGCTTAAGTTTTCCGATCGGCTGGCTACGTACCCGACCGATTCTGAGTTGACTGGATGCAGCAGGAACAACGCGCCCGCGAACGCTGCCAGCACATCGCGCCGCTTAGGCTCCACCCCGACAAAATCCAGGACTTTGCGCGCCATGAGAAACACCAGCACGGAATTCAGCGTGTGGAAGAAGATGTTGAATGCGTGATATGAGGTCGTCTGGAACCCGGAGAGCTGGTAATTGACCCAGTAGCTGAACATCAGCAAGGGGCGTACCCCCGCAATCCAAGCGCGCAGTGAGTCCACGGGGAAATTCGGAAGGCTGAATGGCAGGTATTGATCGTCAAAGAGAAACGGGCCGTAAAGCGACGGCCGGTATACTTCGAACGCCACGACTAGCGCCAGCACGAATCCAAGCGCATAGGGCCAGTATGAGGCGCGCGGCTTCTCTGCCACCGCCGTTGTGAGCCTGGCGCTCGCGCGGCGGCCCTTTCTGGTTTCCTGTCTCTTTGCCTTCATCGCCGTCCTAGAAGCCGGCCGCCCGATCTTTCACGGACTGGATGTGATATTCCAGAATCGCCACGCGTTGTGCCAGCGCGATGTTATCGTCCTTCAACTGGGAGATGATCACCGAAAACCGGTAGAAGATGATCACAAACACACAGCCCACAATCAGCAGCAACGCCAGTGGCGGATACGGCACTCCCAGCCATCCGGCGATGGCTTGCAGCGTTCCTCGGGCGCGGGACAGCATCAGCAGGGCCGCTGCGCCGATCAGCCACGTCACCGAATATTCCACGCGAATGCGCGCGCGGCGGACCGACACCAGCACCAGCAGGATCAGCAGCGCACTCAAACCGGTCATTACGTTCAGGAGGCGGTCCAAGTCATGACCTCCGGGATTTTTTCGGAATCCGGCGCTCGTACTTCAACACGTTCACAAATACGCCCAGCAGCACATGAACAATATAGTAGATGGACTTCATGGGCGTGATGGTCGAGCGCCCCGAACGCCGCGGCAGCATGTGGCACGGTACTTCCACGAATCGGAACCGGCGCCGTTGCAGTACCACGAGCGCTTCGATCTCCGGATACTCCAGCGGAAAACTCCGGCTGAAGACCGCTAATGCGCTGCGGTTCACGCCCACGAATCCCGACGTCGGATCGCGAACCGGTTTGCCCAGAATCGGCCGCAGGACCATCCGAAAAAACCGGATACCCGCCGCCCGCAGCAGGCTGGTGCCGCCGCCGTTTCCGTTCACATAACGTGAGCCAATCACCATCTCGCAGCCTGACGAGCGCAGCGCCTCGAACACTTTTGGGATGTCGCGCGCGTCATGTTGTCCGTCGCCATCCACGCGAATCACAAATTCATAACCCAGCTCGAATGCCAGCTTGTAGCCGGCCTGCACGCAGCCGCCCAGTCCCAGATGGTGCGGCAGCGAGAGCACCTGAGCCCCCGCGTCGCGCGCCATCGTTACCGTCGCATCCCGCGAGCAGTCATCTACCACCAGCACGGGCGCCCCCGGCATGGCGAACTTCACGGCAGCGACCACGCCCCCCACGGCGCCTTCTTCGTTGAAGGCCGGGATGAGGATGAGCAGTTTCGCCGCGTCATCAGGCATCATCACAACTCCGCTACCCGGCGAGCGCGGATCGAATGCGCGCCCAGCAGCCGCCTGAATTCCGCGCACGATATTTTGCGGTTGCTCCGGATCTCCCGCCGTTTCTTCCAGAGAGCGCGCGCATACCGGAAGAAGTTCCAGTGCGCCCGCACGACGATCAGCCCCAGCTTTATCCCGCTGTTCCCTTCCCGCCGAAATTGCGCCGCTGTGCCGCGACCCAGCGACATCGATCTCGCGTGCCACCAGTAACGCGCTGCAGTAGCAAACGGCACTCGCCATAACATCGACGCCGGAAAATTCTTAGCCGCCACGAACAGCCTGTTTCGCTCCACGTAATACGCTTTCAGCCCGGACGCGCGCCCCGCCGAGTGCGAATAGTGGTGATCCACCACCGCCCGCGGCACGTAAATGCATTTCCATCCCGCCCAACGCGCCCGCAGCCCCAGGTCCGTGTCCTCGCAGTAGAGAAAAAAATCTTCATCAAACAGGCCGATTTCGTCCAGCATCGCCCGCCGGTAGAGAGCAGCCGACGCGCTCGGCAGCAGCACTTCCTCCTCGCGATCGAATTCCGCCGCCGGAAAAAGATGCCCGCGCTGCTTGCTGGTGGCATCGCCGTAAATCACCATGCCCGCGGAATCCAGATGCTCTTCGCCAAAAAACCGCACCTGCGATGCGAACATGCCCGCGGCCGGATGCGCCTCGGCCGCCGCCAGCAGCGCTTCGATCCACCCGGCTCGCGGCGCCGCATCGTCATTCAGCGCGGCCAAGTACGGCGCCCGGCTCTGGCGAAACGCCAGATTGATCGCCGCACCAAAACCGAGATTGCGCCCCGGCTCGATGACCGCCGCGCCCCACTGTCCCGCATCGCCCGCGCGCACCAGACCTTTGCCGCTATTGTCCACAACCGCCACTTCGAAGTCGCGGCGCGTCTGCTTACCCAGCGCGTCCAGACACTCCACAAGCCTCCGGTCCGCCGACAGAGTGGGAATCACCACGGTAACAGCAGGTTCAGCCGCGCGCTCAGTCAATGCTCGATTCTAGCGCGGCCCAAGATTTTCGTACCACTTCAGATTGGCCGTGGCCGAGCCGATGCACGCCACGTCGATGCGCCCGTCGGCATTCAAATCGGCAGCCACGCACGCCGCCGCTGCCATGCCGCCATCATCCAGAACAGCTTTCGACCATCGCCCGCCATGCGCGTCGTCAGCGTAATAGACGTACACACTATGCTTCCCGCCGCGAAATCCCGCGATGATTTCGTCGTTGCCATCGCCGTTCAAATCCGCCGCCGCAATCGTGTGCCCATCCGCCAGCGAATCGTCGATGACGCGCCGCTGCCAGCTTGCTCCCTGCTTCCTGTAAACCGCCACCTGGTTTCCATGCCATGGCTCAATGGCCGCGATGTAGCGCGCACCGTCAATCCGGCCTGCCGCCACGTCGCTCGAGCCGCTCTTCGGCCACGCCGCCGGATCGCCCTTCGCAATCTCGGTCCTGGTCCATCGTCCGTCCGCTCCAAGCTTGTAAAGATGAATGCCGACAAAACTTGCCGTCAGCAGTTCGTCGCGCCCGTCGCCATCCCAATCGATCACGTAAATCCCGTGAACCACGCCTTCGTTCTGATCGCCGATCAATTCGCGCTTCCACTCGCCCGACCGGTAAAGCACCAACGGCGTATGATCGCGATATTCTGGCGCCTCCGCGTGCGCACCCGTCAGCGGCGCATTTATGAGTACTTTCTTGCCGCTCCCATCCACATCCGCCCAGCGCAACCGGTGCGATGTCGTCAGCCGGTCGATCTCAGTGACTTTCCACAGTCCGCGCGGGTCGCCATCATGACGCAACACCGACACATTCCCGACGCTGTTCTTGGCTTCGTTCGCAAAGCCACTAGCCAGCACGATCTCGGGAATGCCGTCGCCGTCTGCGTCCCATGCGGCGCAGTTGATCATGCGCGTGAAGCCACCCGCGATCACGTGCCGCTTCCAGGTCGGATTCTCGTACCACACCAGCTCCGGCATGCCACTCGCGAGCGCGATCAGGTCGGGCTTGCCGTCGTGATTGATGTCCGCCACCACCACCTGGTACCCGCCCTTCAGCCCCGTCGCGATGGTGTGTTCGGCGAACCGGGGAGGCTCCGCCCCCTGAACCATGCAACAGAAAAAGAGAAATCCAGCGCAGCGCAAGCCTCAGTATAGAATGAAACTTCATGCCCATCCGTACAACAGTTGTCGGCAGCTATCCCGTCCCGCACTGGCTGCTCGGCGACAATTCTCGCGTCGCGCTGCGTGACGCCATCATGGTCGTCCTCAAGACACAGGAACTGGCCGGCATCGACGTGATCGCCGATGGCGAACTGAACCGCTTCAACCCCAGTCATCCCGAGACCAACGGCATGATCGACTATTTCGTGAGCCGCATGGAGGGCATCAACACCCGCTTCTCGCTCCGCGATATCGAAAAGTTTCGCGATGACGAAGGCCTCTCCTACCGCGCCGAGCCCGCAGGCATCGTCATCAGTGAAATCGGAGAAGGCTCGCTCAATCTCCCCCGCGATTTCGAATATACGCGCGCGTTGACTTCCCATGCCATCAAATTCACGTGCACAGGCCCGCACATGCTTACCAAGGTGCTCACCAACCGTTACTACACCGACCACGGCAGGCTCGCCATGGCCATCGCCGACGTGCTGCGAAAGCAAGTCGAGCGTATTAACGCCGACGTTGTCCAGTTGGATGAAGCCAACATCAGCGGCCATCCCGAGGACCGCGATTGGGCCATCCCGGCCATCAATCACGTGCTCGGGGGGATCCGCGGCGAGCGCGCGGTCCACGTCTGCTTCGGCAACTACGCAGGCCAGACTGTGCAAAAAGGTTTTTGGTGGGACCTCATGCCTTTCTTCAACCAGCTTGCCGCCAATCATCTGGTGCTGGAGTTCGCGCGCCGTGGATATGACGAACTCCAGGCCTTCCGCGATCTCGATCCCCGCATCGGCTTGGGCATGGGTGTGATCGATATCAAGGACAACGGCATCGAGCCGCCCGATCTGGTCGCGCAGCGTCTCGAACACGCCGCTAAAATCCTGGGGCCCGAGCGCGTTCGCTACATTCATCCCGATTGTGGTTTCTGGATGCTGCAACGCAGCGTCGCCGACGCCAAAATGCGCTCGCTCGTGGCCGGGCGCAATCTATATGAAGGCCGCAGTTAGTCTCCTCGCGGCGTGCTTGGTCGCGCGCGCGGAAACCGCGCGGCCAGCGAGTCCGCATCTGGCCAACATCCGCCAGCTCACTTCCGGCGGCCAGAACGCCGAGGCCTATTGGTCGCCCGATGGCCGGCGCCTCATTTTTCAATCCACCCGCCCGCCCTACCAGTGCGACCAGATTTTCATTATGAACGCCGATGGTTCCGATGCTCACCTGGTCTCGACAGGCAAGGGCCGCACCACTTGCGGTTATTTCTTGCGCGACGGCAAGCACATCGTCTACGCCTCCACCCACGAAGCGGGCGATGCTTGTCCCACGCCGCCCGATCGGAGCAAAGGTTATGTCTGGGGTATTTTTCCGGGCTATGACATTTATCTCGCGACTGACGCCGGCAAAATTCTCAAGAAGCTCACCAATACGCCGGGCTACGATGCTGAAGCCACCGTCAACTGGAAGACCGGCCGAATCGTCTACACATCTCTAGCATCCGGCGACTTGGATCTCTGGACCATGCGCGCCGATGGCTCCCGCAAGAGTCGTGTCACCAGCGCCGTCGGTTACGATGGCGGCGCCGTCTTTTCACGCGATGGCAAAAAACTGGCGTGGCGCGCGAATTATCCGCCTACGCCTGAGGCCATGGAGCGCTACAAGACTCTGCTCGCCCAAGACCTCACCGCGCCAATGAAAATGGAATTGGTGGTCGCCGATGCAGATGGCGCCAACGCGCGCGCCATCACGCGGTTCGGCTGCGCCTGCTTCGCGCCCACGTTTACGCCCAACGGCAAGAAAATCCTCTTCGCGTCGAACAAAAATAATTGCGACGGCCGCAAGTTCGAGCTGTTCCTGATCAATCCCGACGGTACCGGCCTCGAGCAAGTCACCGATTTCGGCGGCTTCACCGCGTTCCCCGAAATCTCCCCCGACGGCAAACGTCTCGTCTTCTGTTCCGACCGGGAGGCCAAAGAACGCTACGAGTTCAATATCTTCGTCGCCGATTGGCAATAACGCGCCCTTAGCTCACCGCTTTCGCGTTAAACCGACTCAGCCCCGTCACGATCAACACCACGTCGATCACCGCTAGCGCCGCGGCGACAATAATCGCAGGTATGTGCGGATACTGGGGCGCCATCGTCCCGCGCAGTCCTTCGCTCGCATAAACCAACGGATTCAGCAGCACGAGTTTCTGAATCACGGGAAAGCCGCCCAGCGCGCTCCACGGATAATAAACGCACCCGAAAAAAATCATGGGCGCCAGTACCAGGCTGAACATCAGCCCGATCTGCGTCTGTCCCACCGTGCAGCCCAGCGCCAGCCCGCCCGCCGCCGAGAACAGTGCCACCAGAACCACCACCGTCACGAACAGTACGGGCTCCTGCACGCTCAGGCCCACCCCGGTTCCCAAAATCAGCCACGCCACCCCCACGACAACCGTTCCCGAGACCAGCGCCTGCACCATGCCCGCCAAAATTTTCTCGACCGCGAGCCATTCGATGCGCATGGGCGCGAGCAGCCGATCTTCAATCTCGCGGGTGAATTGAAATTCGGCGATCAGAGGCATCGAGACCGCCTGAATGCCAGTCATCACCATGCTCATCCCCATGATGCCGGGCACCAGCATGCCCTTGTAAGTTGACGCCATCAGCCCGCTCGAAATCATCACGCGCCCGAACACGAAAGTAAACAGCAGAGGCTGGAGCATGGTCTGCGTCAACAGCGCCGGCAGATTGCGGCGCGCCACATGCGCATCCCGCGCCAGCATGGCGAAAAACGTCGTCCAGTTCATTGGCGCAAGCTCCTTCCAGTGTGGTGCAAGAACAAATTCTCCAGACTGGGCTCAGAGATATGCACGTCGTGAAGTTCGGTCGCCGCCTCCGACACCGCGCTCGCGATCCCTGCGATCAGCGGCCCGCCGCGGTCCGCGTATAAGTCCACGTCATCGCCATTGGCCCGAACCTCCGTCACCCCGGGCAACCGTTGCAGGCGTTCCACCAGCTCCGGCGAGCAATGGCTGACGCGCAGCCTCAGCAGATATCCCCCCGGTATTGACGCTTTCAGATCCGCCGGCGTACCCTGCGCGATCACATGCCCGTGATCGATGATGGCGATGCGGTGGCAGAGCGCGTCGGCTTCGTCCATATTATGTGTCGTCAGCAGAATCGTCTTGCCGCCGCGGTTGTACTCGCGGATAATTTCCCACAGCAGCAGCCGCGTCTGCGGATCGAGCCCCGTGCTGGGCTCATCCAAAAACAGCACTTCCGGATCGTGCATCATGGCCCGCGCGATCGAAAGCCGCTGCATCATACCGCCCGAAAAACCGCGAACAAGTTCGTTGGCCCGCTCGGTAAGCTGAAATCGCTCGAGCAGCGCGGCCGCGCGCCGCGCGCGTTCGGCCGATCCGACGCCATAGTACGCTCCATGAAACAGCAAAATCTCCCGCGCAGTCAGCGCGAAGTCCAGGTTCGGCCTCTGCTGCACCACGCCAATCAGCCGCTTGGCATCCACCTGCTGATGCCACACATCGTACTCGCCGATCCGCGCCTGCCCGCTCGTCGGCCGTACGCGCGTCGTCAAAATCCCGATGGTGGTTGACTTCCCTGCGCCGTTCGGCCCCAACAGGCCAAAAATTTCTCCCGGCGGAATCTCCAGCGAGACGCGATCCAGCGCGACTATCTCGAACGCTTTCTTCTTGGCCCCGCGCGCACCCATCATGCTGAACCCCGCCGAGCCTAACGCCATGGGCGGCGGCGTCGTATAAACCTTGCGCAACTCCTTGGTCGAAACGCCTACTCCCATCGGTCCCTCGTTGCCTTGGAAAACTCCAGCGCCCTCCTCTCTCGGTACGGGCGTTTTCTTTGTTACGAAATGAAGCTGTCGGTCAGCGGCCGGATCGAGGGCGGCAAACCGCCATCGTCCACCGACGCCCTCACATGAATGTACCGCCCGGTGTTTTCCAGAAGTCCACTTCCACTTGATATTTCCTGGATTCGAATGAACTTCGTGCACATGATCGTCGTCTAAACTCCGCGGTCAGACGCTCGTGGGACATCGCTAAGCGCGCTCCGACACCAGATCCGAAACCGGCCCCAGCAACCCCGCGCGCGACTGATCGGCCGGCCTTGTCGTCAGCAGCACGCACCGCACGCCGGTTGCGGCATCGGCCCACGCCACTGTGCCGGTCGCGCCATAATGCCCGAAAGTGCGCGGCGAGCATCCGCGCCCGAACGCGCCAGGATCGAGCCGCCAACCCAGCCCCCACGACTCGTTCAGCCCCTGTGTGTGGCTGGTGGTCATCGCCTGCGCCGTCGCGCGCTTCAGCACCGAGCCATCCGGCCGCAAAAACGCTCGCAGAAATCTCGCGATGTCTCCAGCCGTCGCATGCACGCCGCCCCAGGGCGCGCCCAAATCCCGCCAGTACGGTGTGTTCCAATTCCAATCGTCGTCGCCATTCTCCACCTGGCATTGCGCTGTATCTGCAATGCTCCGCCCGCCCAAGCCGAGCGATGTCTCCCGCATCCCCATCGGCAGAAAAACCTCGCGCCGAAGAAAATCGCGGAAAGGCATCCGCGTGATGCGCTGCGCAATCTCCGACGCCAGCAGAATCCCCATGCTTTGGTAGCTCACCTTAGCCCCCGGCCGGAACAGCAGCGGCGCCCTGCACGCGCCCGCCACGAAATCCGCCAGCGGTGCATGACGCCTACGCAGTTCAACGTTCTCCGGCAGCATGTCCGGCAGCCCCGACGTATGGGTCAGCAGGTGCTGCACTGTCACCAGTTCGCGATCACCGCCCGCAAACTCTGGAATAAACTTGTTAACCGGATCGCTCAGCGCCAGCTTTCCTCGATCCGCCAGCAACATCACCCCCGCCGCCGTCATCGGCTTCGAGATGGAAGCGATGAGGAATGGCGTCTCTGGTCCGCGCGCCTGCCCAAACGCCCGCGAGAAACGATACCCGCCCTGCCGCACATCCAGCACTGCGGCGCGCACGTCTCCCGACGCCGTCGCCTTATGCACAAGCTCCGCTGCTTCTTCCACCCGCTGCTTCCGCAGCGCCGTCCCCGCCACCGCCATAAGCCACGCCCGCCGCGTCATGCGCTTACTTCTTTCCCGGCGCCTTTCCCCCAACCTTCGGGCGGGAACCGGCAGCCGCATTTGGACTCGTTGCCTTCGCTTTAAAGAAATCCGGCGCCTCCGGTACCGCCGCGCCGTCCTTCCGTGGTGAAGACGCCGCATAATTCACGCCTGCCGCCGAATCGTGAATCACCACCTGACCGCCGCCCATCCAGCTCGAAAAATCGCCTTGCAATTCCAGCCGGTGCCCCCTCTCCGTCAGATCCGCCCGCACATCCGCCTGCACCCGCGCCTCAATCATCACATCGCAACCGCCGAACGTCAGCTTCGTGAATCGCGGCGCCTCGAGCGCAGCCTGAATGTTCATCCCGTGATCCACCATGTTGGAGACGAACTGCGCGTGCGCCTGTGCCTGGTTCAGCCCGCCCATGATCCCGAACCCGATATGCACCGGCCCCTTCTCCATGAACGCCGGAATGATCGTATGGAACGGCCGCTTCCGTCCCGCCAACGCGTTCGGGTGCTCCGGGTCCATTTCAAACAGCGCCCCCCGGTCCTGCAAATGAAAACCGTATCCCTCCACCACCACGCCCGACCCGAACGAAAGATAAACGCTCTGGATCAGCGACGCGATATTCCCATCCCGGTCCACCGCCGAAAGATAAATCGTATCGCCCGAATATTGTTTCGGATCGCCCGCCTGCCCGTCGCAGTGCGCCTGCTTCGCATCGATCAATCCCGCGCGCTCCGCCGCGTATTTCTTCGAAAGAATCCCCTCTACCGGCACTTTTGTGAATCGCGGATCGGCCAAATAACGCTGTAAATCCGCGTACGCCAGCTTTTGCGCCTCCATCTTAATGTGGAACGCGTCCGCGCTCATCGCCCCGTTCGCCGCCAGCGGAAACCGCTCCATGATGTTCAGCATCTCGAGCGTCGCCATGCCCTGCCCGTTCGGCGGCAGCTCGTAAACTTTCCAGCCGTGATAATCCGTCGAGATCGGCTCCACCCACTCCGAGGCGAACTCGCTCAGATCCGCCCCCGCCATCGTCCCGCCCAGCCGGTCCGAAGTTTTGAGCAGCGCCTTTGCGATCGGGCCGCGATAAAACGCCGACGGCCCCGTGTCCGCAATCAGCTCGAGCGCATAAGCCACTTCCTGATTCCGAAAAATTTCGCCCACCGCCGGGGCCTGCCCGTCACGCAAAAAAATCCTCCGCCCGTTCTCGTCCATATCCAGCGTCGAAACCGCCCGGCTCCACGCCCCTGCTATCATCTCGGTCACCGGAAATCCGTTCCGCGCGTAGTAAATCGCCGGCTGAAACAGATCCCGCCACGGTACGCGTCCGAATTTCCGGTGCAGTTTGTCCCATCCATCCACGCATCCCGGCACCGTCACCGATTGAATCCCGCTCTGCGGCATGCTGCTGATGCCTTTCTTCCGCAGATACTCGATGCTCAGCGCTTTCGGCGCCCACCCGCTGGCATTAATCCCCGTCAGCTTCCCCGTTTTCGCGTCCCAGTAAATTGCAAACAGGTCGCCGCCGATCCCATCGCTCATCGGCTCGACCACCCCCAGCACCGCGTTCGCGGCGATCGCCGCGTCCATCGCCGACCCGCCCCGCGCCAGTATCTGCGCTCCCGCCTGCGATGCCAGCGTCTGGCTCGTGGCCACAATTCCCTGGCGCGAAATCACCATCGAGCGCGCCTGCGTCCGGTCCTGTGCGTTTGTGCTCATACCGAAAATAAGTATCGCGGCGCACACTGCGCCCGCATGTCTCCACCCAAGATTCATTCGACGCAGAATATCACGCCTCGCCCCTCGCCTGTGTAAAAACCGACGTGGCTTCGCGATCTGTCTTTTTGTGTCACCGTAGTACAGAGATGCGGGTCCTGTCTCGACACTGGCGTGGTTCTATAGCTGGTCTCACCGTAAGCCAGCTCTGGCAGGGTTATGCCGCGCGTCTCTTCATTTCGTTCGGCTGGCTCACACCAGTCGACTATGTTTTGCCGAATGGCTCTCGTGGTGCGCCCCGAGGCGAGTTCGAACTAACCAATATGGAACTTGGTCCTGACCACGTTCACGTATCCATGGTCCAAAGATCGTCTGCTCACTGGGTGTTAAGATTACCCACGAGCGGTGACAACCACTGGCCTTCTGTCGTCTTATGCGGCGCGAGCGTTAGACGGCATACTGGATAAGCATAATCGTCGTCACTGATGTGAGGTAACGTCCTCTAAGCTCCTGTGTTCGCCCAGCGGCCGACCGGCCGCCCTCTACCGTGCTCAAGTGAACTTTCCAGCACCGGCTGTCCCGCATCCGCTCGTGGCAAACGTCGAGAGCAGCCGCTCGACCTCCGCGGACCGGCACTCTGGGCACTCCAACTCTCGATCGGCGTCCGTCATCCGGCGCAGCAATTCGAAGCTCTTTCCGCAAGTGCGGCACCTGTATTCGTAGAGGGGCATGTTCAGATTCCATTATGCTGGATGCACGGCACCCAACGCACTCGTTGGGCCGCGCCTACCGCCGCCGAACCGCCTCGGCCATCAATGCGCGCCCGTTGGCATCACTCCCACGTTCGTGAAATCATCGCGTTAGAACCCGATGCGGTGAGGGCATTGTGAGCTAATGCCGGGGATCATCGCCTGTCACTCGGCCAAGCTGCCTCCGAGCTGATCCGCCGCGCGATGCGCTTTTAAATCGGCACGCGAAAAGTAAGGAGCATCCCAGTTTTCGATGCATCCGACAACTTTCCAAGAATTACAGCCCGGCAAGTGCGCAGATTTCCATGTGCTGCCCGAGCCCGCGGCTAATGTGGTAGTTGACACTTCTCGGATTCCCGTATGCTTCGTTTTCCATGTAAAATAAACATTCCCTGCCCTTAAAATTCTTGAGAATGAGGAGAACAATGTTTCGAAAATCACTGATCGCTTCCCTGGCCATCGCGGCCCTGGCCTTCACACTCACCGCCGCTGACGAAAAGAAAGCCGAAGGTAAGAAGGCCGCAACTAAATCCGGCGGTGTCCTTCAGCCCCAGATGACTCCCGAAGGCGGTTGGGACAAAGCCATGGGCAATCTCGGCGAAAAACCAGCCGAACCCTGGTCCGCCACCACCATGGGCGCTTCCGTCGACGGCAAACCCGTCCCCGGCAAAATCGTCACTGTCACCGGCGAAATCATCGACCTCTCCTGCTACCTGCAAGTCGGCAAGCATGGCGAGAAACACAAATCCTGCGGCCAGAAGTGTCTCAACAACGGCCAGCCCATCGGCCTGCTCACCAAGGAAGGCAATATCTACATGCTGATGGATGAGGAGCACGATCCGCGCCGTGACGGCCAGACCGATCTCCGCAAAGCCGCCACCGACCATTTCGCTCATGTCATGGAAGTCAGCGGAACCGAAACCACCGTGCGTGGCGTCCATGCCATTTACGTGCAAGGCTTCCTGAAAAAGTAGCCGTGCGGATGTTTTTGTCGAAGGTCGTGGCCGGCGGTGCGCTGCCGGCCATTTTTTTCCTGTCGTGTGTCGGTGCCGCGCAGCCTGCTAAGCCGGCCAAATCCCTCAGACCGCGTGAGCCCCTCGGTCTCGTCCCCGTCGTTTGGCCCCGCGATAACCCCTATACACCCGAGAAAGCCGCGCTCGGACGCCTGCTCTATTTCGATCCGCGCCTCTCGGCCGACGGCACCGTTTCCTGCGCCACCTGTCACAATCCAAAATACGCGTTCACCGATGGCGCCGCCGTCTCCACGGGCATCCGCGGCCAGAAAGGAAACCGTAGTGCGCCGACCGTGATCAATCGCGCCTACAGCCTGGCCCAGTTCTGGGATGGCCGCGCGCCTACGCTCGAGGAGCAGGCCAAAGGCCCCATGGCCAATCCCATCGAGATGGGCAGCACCCACATAGGGATCGTGGAAAATCTGAAGAAAATCAAGGGTTACCGCACGCTGTTCGCGGCGGCCTTCGACACGGACGAAATTACCATTGACCGCGCCGCGCAGGCCATCACCACTTTCGAGCGCACCATCATGTCGGGCAACTCGCCCTACGACCGCTACCGCGCCGGCCAGAAGACCGCGTTGACTGCATCGCAGGTGCGAGGGCACGACGTCTTTCTCAACAAAGCCAAGTGCGACGCCTGCCACGAGGGCGTCAACTTCACGAGCAACATGTACGCCAACCTCGGCATCGGCGCTGATAAACCTGATCCCGACGTCGGCCGCTACGCCGTCACGCACGACCCCAAAGATTGGGGTGCATTCAAGACGCCCACCCTGCGCGAGATCGCGCGCACCGCGCCCTACATGCACGATGGCAGCCTCAAGACTTTGGAAGAAGTCGTGGAATATTACGATAAGGGCGGCATGCCCAACCGCAACCTCGATCAGCGCATCAAGCCCCTGCATCTCACCGATCAAAACAAGAAGGATCTTGTTGCCTTCCTGAACGCGCTCAGCGGCGAGGGCTGGCAGAAAATCACGGCTCCGGAGAAATTCCCCGAATGAAAATACGATGGCGCGGGCTTGCTTGTCAGTGCGCGGTTCTCTTGTGTTTGGTCTTGCTGGCCGCCTGCAATCGCGATACGCGCAAACGCATCGCAGTCATCCCCAAGGGCCAGGCTCACCTGTTCTGGCAGTCCGTCCACGCCGGCGCCGTCTCCGCCGCGCGTGAGACCGGTGTCGACATCGTTTGGAACGGCCCGCCATCCGAAACCGATTTCACCGGCCAGCTGCAAATTGTTGACGCCATGATCACCCAGCGGGTCGACGCCATCTGCCTCGCACCCATCGACAAAACCGCCATGGTAAGCGTGGTCGAGCGCGCCACCCGTGAAAAGATCCCGGTCGTCATCTTCGATTCCCCGGTGGATACGCAGGCCTTCGTCTCTCAAGTGGCCACCGATAACTACGCCGCCGGCGTGATGGCTGCCCAGCGGATGGGCAAAATCCTGAACGGCAGGGGAAAAGTCGCCGAGGTCGCCGTCCAACCCGGCGCCGCCTCCACCATGGCGCGCGAGCAGGGCTTCGAGGACACGATCAAAAAGGATTTTTCCGGAATCGAAATTGTCGACAAGCGCTACGGCTGGGCGGATCGCGCCAAGTCACTCGCCATCGCCGAAAATATGCTTACCGCGCACAGCGATCTCGATGCCATGTTCGCTTCGAATGAATCAAGCGCCGTCGGCGCCGCGCAGGCCATCAAAGGCCGTGGCTCGAAGGTGAAATTGGTGGGATTTGACTGGAGCCCGGGACTCCTGGACGACTTGAAATCGGGCTTGATCGATTCGCTCGTCGCCCAAGACCCGTTTCGCATGGGTCACGATGCCGTGATTTCCGCGGTGGAAAAGCTAAAGGGTGGCACGCCGCAGAAAATCCAGAATCTTCCGCCGCGCGTCGTCACGAAAGAGAATCTCAACGACCCTGACGTCGCCAGGCAACTCCACCCGGATTTAGACAAGTACTTGAAATAGCCGCTACTGCGCCGGATACCGCACAACCGTGAAATTCCGCAGGGTCACCGTCTCCGTGGTTGCCTGCAGCATCATTGCTTGAAAGTCGATGATCACCGGCGGCAAAATGCTGCCCGTTGCATTAGCCACGCTCGCGGCGTAGCCTATTAACGTTCCCCAGCTTTCACTCCGCAGTTGCGCGCCGCCGCTGTACAACGCCGATTCGCTCCTGCCCGCAACCATCAATTCCGCCGCGCTCGCCATCCGGTCTACCAACACAGAGCTGCCCCAATACACCTTGAACTCAAACCCGGTCGCCGCGCCCGCGTGCGCCAGATCGAAGTGGATTTCCACACGATCACCCGTCTGCAGCACGTTCGCCGGAATCGTGCATGTGCCGAGCGACGTGAAATTCACCGCGGACGTGCCGGTTCCCGCCGCGCTGCACCGGATTTCCGGAACCGAAGCCGTCAGCGCGCCGAGCAGCGGCCCGGTGGACGGCAGACGGTACCATGCCAACAGCGTGTCGCCCGGCTGCGGAATGGCACCCGCTAGAAATTGCACCGTCGCCCCCGTCAGGGTGTAATCCACCATGTATTTCTGCGCGATTCCATTGCGATAGAGCACCAGGCTGCCGGCCGGAGTCGGCGTATTGACTAGCGTGAACGTCCCGTTCGTGCCATCGACCGTGCCGGCCGGAATCTCGCCATCGGCGAACACCGGACCTGCTCCCCCGCACGGCCCCGACGTCCCATCCACAAACACGCAGTCGGATGGATTGCCGAATACCGCTTCAATGCCGCCGGACGCGTTGATCGATGCCGCACGCCCCGCGCTGAAGCCCGGCCCTTTCACCGCCCGTAGGCCGAGATCGCCCACCAAGCCCACGACGTCGCTTTCCTGAATGGGAGTCTGGCTGGGGGGCTGCAACGGACTGCCCGACGAGCTCGATGCGCGCACATCGCGAATTCTCAGTGGCGTGGAAGCCACTCCCACAACCCACGTTTCCTGAAACTGAATCTTGCCGTCGCTGTTGTACTTGACGTTGTAGAAACTCGGCGGATTCGAATCGGCGGTGGGAACCAACTGCACGCGAAAGTTCCCGTCCACCACTCTCACCGTCACGCTCTGCGACACGATGTTGGATAAATCGTCCGCCTCGAAGCTGTTCCACGTAATAATCAGCAGCCCGTTGAACTTCGTGCCGTCCGCCTTAAAGAGTACGTCTTGAATGGTCGTCAGCGGGGGCGCCGCAGCTGCGCTCGCAGCAAGTACAATTACGCCAACCAGCCCGCCGGTCCGCGTCGCCAGCTTCTGCAAAGATGTCCGCTTCACCTGGCCTCAGTCTATCCGGGAAGGGAGCACAGACCGGCCTGTTTTGTGTCTCGCCCAGCCGCTAAGTTATACTTTGCCGTGAATTTGGCAGACTCTAATTTCTTTCCAAACCTTGTGAATGGAGAACGAGATGAATAACAGACGAGCATTTATGAAAGCCGGGGTGGGGGTGGCGGCCACGGCTGGAATTGCCAGCGCCAAGAAGGCGCTGCCAATCAAGAAGGTGGTTCATCGCCGTGGCGAAAAGCCGGCGAAGCCGCCGCTATTCAGCGGTGCGGTATCCTACGGGAACCTGCTGTTTATCGCCGGCAAGGGCTACCACAAAGAGGGCGACATCAAGGTGCACACCAAGGCCGTGCTGGATGAAATTCAGGCCGAACTGGAAAACGCCGGCTCGTCGATGGACAAAGTACTCCAATGCCGAGTGTTTCTGAACGATCTGAAAGATTATGCCGGGATGAACGAGATGTTTCGCGGCCGGTTTGGCGATGAGCCGCCGGTCCGCACGACCATTGCCGCCGCCGGCGGCATCCCCGGCGACTCGCTGGTCGAGATCGACGTCATCGCCTACATCTAGTCATCGCTCATGTCTGGCGGTACAGGCCGTGCTCGCGGATGTAAGCCAGCACTGCCGCCGGCACGTCCACACAATCGTCACCGGCGGCGATCCGGCGGCGAATCTCGGACGACGAGACGCCCAAGTCTACGCCCTCGAGCCGTTCCACGCGCGCGCCTTCCGGCACTTCATAGGCCGCGCCGGGGCGGCTCACCACGATGAAGTCGATGGATGCGATCACCTCGCGCCAGCGGTGCCAGGTGCGGATTTCGGCGAACGCATCCGCGCCGATCAGGAAGTACAGATCCTGCCCCTGGGCGAGGGTGGCGCGCACCCGCCCGATGGTTTCGATCGAATAGCTGTTCTGTTCGCCCTGTTCGAGCCGCGAGGCTTCAAACAGCGGCTCACCGGTACAGGCCAGCTCCACCATGCGGTATCGGTGCTCATAGGAAGTCCGCGTGGCGCCGGATTTGTGCGGCGGCCGCGCAGCCGGAATGAACAGCACGCGATCGAGCGCGAAGCGGCCCGCGGCTTCACGAGCGATTCTCAGGTGCGCGTTGTGAATGGGGTCGAACGTGCCGCCGAAAAGAGCGATCCTCAATGCGGGCTACTTCAGCTCCTTGACCCGGATGTTGCGAAAGTAGGCCTCCATGGGCGGCCCAGCGTGCAGTTGCAGTGCGAGAATACCGCTCAGTTTGGCTGAATCATGCAGGTCGGCGGTCTGGACGCCGTTCAGCTTGAGCTGAATGTGATCGCCATCGCAGGAGATCTCGTAATCGTTCCAGTCTTTTAAATGCACCACCGGCTTGGCTTTCTCCCAGCCGTTCACCAGGATGCCTCGCGTGCCCTTTTCCTCGTAGATGCAGCCCCAATAATTGTCCTGCGCCATATCGGCCTGGTAGCCGCGCACGACCCATTTGGGCAGTGCCTCACTGCGGAACTGGATGCCGCTGTTGTGATTGCGCAGCTTGCATTCGGCGCGCAGTACGAAATTGCTGAACGATTGCTTGCTGATGAGAAACTCGTTGTGCGTCAGCTTGGCATTTTCGGTGGAGCCGACGATCATGCCGTCGCGCACGCTCCAAAGGCGCGGATCGCCATCCCAGCCGTCGAGGTTTTTGCCGTTGAATAGCGGCCGGAAGCCCTCTTCGGCGAAGGACGCCAGCGACGACAACAAGAGCAGCAGCGCAAACTTTTTCACGTTTTCAACTCCTTTCAATTTTCAACGACCGGATTTGGACATCCTTCTTCGGCCGGTCCTGGGCGCCTCGCGGCACGGCGGAAATCTTCTTCACCACGTCGTAACCTTCGACAACTTCGCCGAACACGCTATGCTTGTTATCCAGCCACGGCGTAGGCGCGACGGTCACGAAAAACTGGCTGCCGTTGCTATTGGGACCGGCGTTGGCCATGGAGAGCATTCCCGGCTTGGTGTGCTTTAGCTCGGGATGAAATTCGTCGGCGAACTTGTAGCCCGGACCGCCGCGTCCCGTCCCTTCGGGGCATCCACCCTGGATCATGAAATCCGGAATCACGCGATGAAAAATGAGGCCGTCATAAAAGGGCTTGCCGGTCTTGCTACCCTCGGCGAGACTGAGAAAATTTTCCACTGTCTTGGGCGCCCGGTCGGCAAACAGGCGAGCTTTGAAAGTTCCTTCGGTGGTATCGAATATTGCGAACACGTCATTAGGCATGAAGGTGATTTTAACAGCATGGGGCAGAGAGCTGCGAATGCGGTTACGGGTTTAATAGCTTCCTTGGCAGCCGTAACTTAATCGCGTCTCAACGCGCTCAACGGATCGACCAGAGATGCGCGGCGCGCGGGCAGATAGCCCGCGAGGGTGGCCACGACTGACATGACCAGGACAGCCACTGAGATCATCACAGGATCGCGGGGCATGATGCCGAACAGCATGCTGGATACGATTGGGGCAAGGCTCAGGGAGGCGGGTACACCGATCACGACCCCAACGCTCACCAACGTAAGCGTTTCGCGCAGTACCATCCAGACGAGATCGGAGCGCGTCGCTCCAAGCGCCACACGAATACCGATCTCTTGTGTTCGTCGAAGTACCGCATATGCCATCAGGCCATACAGCCCAACAGCTGCCAACAACAGCGCCAGCGCACCGAAGAAGCTCGACAGCTTGGCAACGAGTTTCTCCCGGACCAACTCGCGATCGACAAGTTCTGGAATCGTGTCAAAGCTGCCGACCCTCAGAGTCTTGTCTACAGCCTGGATCTCACGGCCGATGCTGGCCTCCATGGTGACAGGGTCGGCAGGCGTGCGGATCTGCAGGACATTTCCACCGGTGGCTGGGAAGTAGATGAAGCGTGGTGGGCTCTCGCGCAGCTTGCCATAATTCGCATTCTTTGCGACGCCGATGATCTGGATGCCGTATCTCACCTTTTGGGGATTATCGCCCCAGCCGAATCGCCTGCCCACCGGGTTCGCATTCCCGAAGTAGTAGTGCGCCATGGCCTCGTTGATGATCGCGACATGTGGTTCTCGCTGGTCTCGACCGGCGTCTTCAACGGCGAACGTGTGACCAAGCAGCAACGGCAGGCCGACGGTCTCAAAGTATCGCGGTGTCACACTGTTGGTTCGAATCTGCCGGTTCTCACTGGGGCCAGGGGTGTAGCCTTCGACCGCAATGCAGCAGATTGCCCCGGTGCCCGAGGCAAATCCGGTACCGGACATACCGACTGAGAGGACGCCCGGCGCGGAGTTCAGCCGTTCGAGCAGCCGCGTGTAGAGCGCAGGCAGCTGCTCTCGTCTGTAGCCACTGCTTTCGGGGTCAATTCGGATCTGAAGGACGTGCTCGCCGTTGAAACCCAGGTCGAGATCCCGGAGGTTACGCAACGTTTGAATGAATAGGCCAGCGCCAGTGACCAGTAAGAGACACAACGCGACCTGAGCTACGATCAGCGTGCGAGAAAGCGTAACGCGCGAGCGCGATAACGCACTCACGCTGAGCGATGGATTTAGGTTCTGCCGCGTCGCCTGGAGGGCAGGCGCAAGACCGAAGAGAACACCGGTTGCAGCGGACACTACGATCGTAAAAGCAAGGACTCGGCCGTCTAGGCTCACATCGATCGGGATCGCCGTTGTTCCTCCCGACACCAGGAGTAGCAGCATCGTGCTGCCCCAAGCGGCAAACACGAGGCCGACGGTACC
>DATLVQ010000161.1:0-8536 GCA_035577325.1 Bryobacteraceae bacterium
AGACGGTAGAGGCGCTGGCCAAAGCCGATAGCATCGCCCGCGCGTTTCCCGGACACTCGTTCCGCGCCTTCCCGGAAGCCGGCGATTCCGCCAAAGCCCAGCCCGAGCTTTACCGGAGCGTGATCGAGCGCATGCTGCCGCGCCAGATCGTGATCGCCGCCGTGCCCGACCAGTTGCACTATGACGTGATCATGGCGGCGTTGCGGCACGATCAGCACGTCTGCGCCGTGAAGCCGCTGGTATTGCAGCACGCGCAGGCGGTCGAGATCGAGCGCGAGGCTTTCAAACGCGGGCTGGTTGTCGGAATCGAATACCACAAGCGTTTCGACGACCGCTCGCTCATGGCGCGCCGCAAATACCGCGAAGGCTGGTTTGGCGAATTCAAGCTGGGCACGGCGCGGCTGTTCGAGAAGTGGTATTACCGCCATTCGAATTTCCAGAACTGGATGACGGCTGAGAATTCCGACGCCTTCACCTACATCGGCTGCCATTATGTGGACTTGCTGCATTTCATCACCGGCCTCGTGCCCGTGGCTGTGAGCGTCTACGGCATTCGCGACAAATTTCCCAACGGCAAGGAAGGCTTTCTCTGGGCCGACGCGCGCGTGATCTGGAATAACGGCGCCTGCCTGAACGTGCAGAATGGTCTGAGCTTCCCGGACGCCGCGCCCGGCACCAACACGCAGGGCATGATGCTTTATTGCAGCGGCAAAGACGCCGGCGCGCTGATTGAGCACCACGATCAGTACCGCGGCATGAAATACGGTTACGTGAAGCAGCCGCCGGGCGACGGCGCGACCATCTACGCCGAGCCCAGCCCGGATTATTTCCAATATCTCGATATGGGCGGCCCGGGCCTGGTGCCGGTGGGCTACGGCTACCGCTCGATCGAATACATTCTCGGCGCCTGCATGCGCGTGGAAGCGGAAACCGGCGGACTGGGCGCGCGGCAAAAGCTGCTGCGCGAGTTCGACGTCCAGGGCATCATGGCCACCCCCGCCAACAGCGCTTACAACGAGCAAGTGATCGAAGCGGCGCGGGAATCGATTTTAAATAGCGGGTGCGAAGTTAGGATCGGGTAGGGGACCAGCGGGACGCAGGCGCGGAGTTTGATTGCCCCTGGGCGCGGGAATTCCCGTGCCAATCTTTGCCACGCCTGTTAAGATATCTCAGCCGGGAGATGTTTTTGCTTTGCCCGCAATGCGGCGCTCAATATCGCGAAGGGTTCTTGGAGTGTTCGGACTGTCAGGTTCCCTTGGTTGCAGAGATGCCGCCCGAGCCGAAAGCATCCGTGGGTCCCGATCCCGATCTCGAACTGGTGACGGTGCTGGAAAGTGGCGATCGCCTCGTAGTCGCCGCAGCGAAGAGCTTGTTGGAAGAGGCCGGCATCCCGTTTTGCCTACTCGGGGATGACGTCGCCCCGCGTATACTCCACTTAATTCCGTCGTTCCGGCTTCAAGTGGGGCGGGATCACAAGACTAAAGCGCTCGCGCTGCTGCAAGCACTCTCAGAAGCCGATTCGCAGTGATCGCGCCGTGAGAAGAACCTCTCTTAGAGTTCCTACACCCGCAGGTTCCCGCGTGAAAACCGCGCGTGTAGGAATGCCGCCGCCACCTCACTTCAACCCCGCATACTCCTTCTTCACTTCCTCAAACAGCGGAATATCCGGATCGGCATCCTTACACATCGCCAGAACATCCTGGTATGCCTGTCGGCTCTTAGCCGTGTCGCCGGCCTGTGCCGCGGCGCGGGCGAGGCCGATGCGCGCCAGCACGCGCCAGCCATTATTCGCTCCCCGGTGGTCCAGCAGGTTCTGGAAATCGGCCATGGCGTCGGCCGGGGCTCGCAACTGGAGGTGGGCCAGGCCACGCAGGTAGATCACTTCGCCGCTCGCGCGTTCATAGGGCGCGGCTACCTTTAGAATCTCGAGCGCGCGCGCCGGTTGCTTCTGGTTGAGCGCGATGATGGCGCGGGTGGCCGGAATCAGTACGAAGTTAGTCAGCGTGTCGTTCGGAAACCGCTTTTGCAATTCAGACAGCAGCGCTTCGGCCTGGCTGGTATCCCGGCAAAGCGCGAGCGCCGGGGCGGCTGCCACCGCGGCATCGCGATTCAGGGCCAGCGCTTCTGCGGTCCGCTCCCGCACCTGCTGGCACATGCCCATCTCGGCGCGGTCGGCCGCAAATTGCGCCTTCCAGAAACCGCTGGGACCCACCACTTTGTATTGGCGCGCCAGTTCGTTGGCCCTCCGCAGCAACTCCTCCGCTTTGCGCCACTGGCCCGTCTGCTCCGTCTGAAACATCAGCGTTGCCAGGATGAACGCCTCTTCCGGCTTTCCCCGGGCCAATTCCACCTGCCGGGCAATTCCTGCCGCATCATTCTGGACGATCGCGATGTCCAGCAAAGCGAAATGGACCGGCGGAGTATCCAGCCCCTGCGCCAGCGCCCGCTCGCACGTGGCTTTCGCCTCGTCGAAGCGATTCACTAGCAGGAACGCGCGGGACATATTGCTGTACCCGATGGCCAGCTTGGGATCGAGGCGGATCGTCTCCTGGTAAAGGTCGATGGCCTTTTCGTACTGGCCGACTTCCATGTACTCGCGGGCCAGATTATTGGCCGGCGTTGGGTCCATTGGATAGGTGTGCCTATACA
The DNA here is from genome assembly GCA_035577325.1 of Bryobacteraceae bacterium. Classification (GTDB taxonomy): domain Bacteria; phylum Acidobacteriota; class Terriglobia; order Bryobacterales; family Bryobacteraceae; genus QHXW01. The sequence goes on from DATLVQ010000161.1 coordinate 2,650, forward strand.
GCTCCAGCGTCTCGATGGCTTTGGCCGATTCGCGCGTACAGTTGGCGTAGTAGTTGCTCGTGATGTAGAGCCGCTCACGCTCGCTGACGCGGTTGAGCAGCGCGAAAGCTTTTTGAAAGTTCTCGCGCGCGCGTTCCGAATCGCCGTGATTGATGTGCAGCACGCCCAGGCGTCCATAGGCCAGCGCGAAGTTGGGATCGAGCTCGACGGCGCGCTGATAGAGCGGGACGGCGGCGGCATCGTCGCCCCGGCTCTTTTGCGTTTCCGCCAGTGCGAATGCTTTGAAGGCTTCGAGCGACGACGTAGTGGCGTCTTCAATCGGCCGGTCCATCTTCTGGATCGATGCCAGCGACTCACCGAGTTTGGCGCGCACGCTCGACACAGCCTTCCCCAGCGCTTTCAGGATGTGCTCCTTGTCCTCAGCCTCCACCTGCTCCCGCGCCAGCGCGTCGCCGGTCGAGCAGTTCACGGCGTTGAGCGCGATCACGTATCGGCTGCCCAGCGACGAGATCGAGCTGACCAGCATGGCTTTGAATCCTTCGCGCTCGCACACTTCGCGCGCGATGGTATTCGTCACGCGCTCATCGGGAGACCGGCCCATGAATCGCAGCGTGTTGCGCATGCGCTGCTCGGAAAGAATATTCACGTATGGCGACTGCTCCAGTTGCACCGCCAGTGCCTGCTTCAGGATGGTGTCGAACATCGTATCGCCGGTGGTGTTGACGAAATCGGCGAGCACGATGGTGTCTTTTTCAGTTAGGGCGGGGGCGCGGTGCTCGTACCACCACCAGACGCCGACCGCCAGAGCCAGAACGCCTGCGGCCGCCGCCGCCGTTCCCCAGGACTCCTTGAACAGGCTCGAATGGGACGCCCGTGCGGCGGCGGTCACGCTACGGCTGGAATCGCTGTCGCGCGCCAGGCGTTTCAGATCCGCCCGCATGTCGGACGCCGACTGGTAGCGCGTTTCCCGGTCCTTATCGAGCGCTTTCAGAATAATTCGTTCGAGATCTTCCGGTATCGCCGGATTCAGCTGCCGCGAGGGCACGGGCGCGTGTCCCAGCAGCGCTTCGAAGACCACCGCTTTCGTCGGACCGTCGAAAGGCAGCTTGCCGGTGGCCATTTCATAGAGCACGACGCCGAACGAGAACAGGTCCGTGCGTGTATCCACTTCAAGCCCGCGCGCCTGCTCGGTCGACATGTAAGCAACGGTGCCGATGGTGGTGCCCGGATTCGTGAGATGCTCGCGATCGATCAGCTCGGTGGGAGATTCGCTCAGCCGCCCGGTAGTCGAGTGCCCCCGGCCTTCCTCCGTACTCAGCTTGGCCAGGCCAAAATCGAGCACCTTGATCTGGCCGCTGCTGGTGAGAAACAGGTTCGCCGGTTTGATATCGCGATGTACGATCCCTTTGGCATGAGCCGCCGCCAGCGCGTCGGCTATCTGCGCGCCGAAATCCAGGATTTCGTCGATAGCGAGCCGTTTGCCCTCGATCCGCTGCCGCAGCGTTTGCCCTTCGAGCAGCTCCATCACCAGGTACGGCCGGCCCTCATGCTCGCCGATGTCGTAAACGGTGCAGATGTGCGGATGATTCAGCGCCGACGCGGCGCGCGCCTCCCGCAGAAAACGTTCGAGCGCCGATGGATCGGGGTGGAACCCTTCGGGCAGAAACTTCAGTGCGACGAAGCGCCCCAGGCGTGTGTCTTCCGCCTTGTACACTACGCCCATGCCGCCCCCGCCGAGCTTTTCAAGGATGCGGTAATGGACGAAAGTGGTGCCGATCATGGGTGAGCCGGGCAGAGAGGGCAAGAATTTTTACGTGATCATGCAAGTGTAACGCACGTCAGCAGCGGGCGTGTGCGTAAGCATCGACGTCGATAAAGTCTTCAACGCCGAGATGAGACGCCGCGGAAGCCAAGAATAAGGTGGGCGCTGGCTCAAGCGCGATGCATCGCACAGCGTGGCGAACGACGCGAAGGCGCATGCCATGCCGCGCATAGGCCGATTTTAGCCGCCGACGCTTATTGTGTTACAGTTCAGGATAATATGGCATCCCGAAGCGTCAACAAAGTGATTCTGGTGGGGAACCTCGGAAAGGACGCCGAGACCAAGTTCACCCAGGGCGGCACGGCCGTCACGAAATTTACCATCGCCACCGGCCGGCGCTGGAAGGACAAGCAATCGGGAGAATGGAAAGAGGAAACCGACTGGCATAACGTGGTCCTCTGGCAGGCCGAGAACCTCGCCAACTATCTCCTCAAAGGCAAGCAGGTTTACGTGGAAGGCCGCCTGCACACCCGCAGTTACGACGATAAAGACGGCAAAAAGCAGTACTTCACCGAAGTGGTGGCCGAGGATGTGATCCTGCTCGGTGGCCGCACCGGAGAAGCCGCCGCGGGCGCGGGCGACTTCGCCTCGAGCGGCCCCGGCCCCGTCTCTATGCCACGCAGCCAGCGGCCGCCAGCCTCCGCACCCGCGGAGAATCTAAGCCAGGAAATCAGCGACGACGACGTGCCGTTTTAAGCAAATGTTGGCGATAGTACAGTTGACAAAAAGGTTTGTAGCATCGAAGGGGTCCGTATCAAATAGCGATGCGTATAATCCAGAGGGAGGAGAGTGCCATGAGATCGGCTAATACTGCGGTGTTATTTCTAGCATGTGTTCCTCTGCTAGTCACAGCCAAGGGTCCGACGCTCAAGATCACGATCAAAGGCTCAGATCTGCCTTCGCCTATTGAGATTACGGACAAGGAAATTCTCGAAAAATTCGATGTCTGGGCAGGTGCCGGTGTTAAAATCAACGGCATTCCCCAGACGAAGGGTTTCATTGTTGACTGGGAAAAGGGGCCGGTTGCCGAGCCACCGGCGACATTGCGTCGATACGAAGTTTCATTTGACGTCATACACCAGCAGCCCAGCACCTATGTAGTGTCCTATGCCTATGACCCGGTGACCCGGAAGGGATACGTTTACCTGCCTGGAAAGGGCGAAGATTTTAACGCATCCAATACCTTCCTGATTCTTCGTGGCGTAGAAGGAAACTGGCTTTCCGCAACTGACACATGGACAGAGATAGCCAGACCTCTCATTGAGAGAGCCAAGGGGCAGGGCGTTTCTAACTAACCCCGTCCTTGTGCGATCCCTTCTTTGGTGCTTGTGGTTGCTTCCAGTTCATTTCTTCCCCCAAAGCAAGGTCTTCATTCGAGTCGGTGAGCATATGCGCAAGCATTGTCGAATCCACGCCGATTCATGACGCTGAATTGGATTGCCGCCATCCATCTTCAAACCTGCAACGCCGCCGCTGCGAAGTGCAGCAGATCGCCGCGCTCGCGCGCCAGGCTACGCAGGCGATCGTAGTCGCCGGACATCTGGCACAACTGGAATACCGAGGGACAGATGAGCTGGTTCGGATCGGTCTCGCGCAGGTGCGCGAGCGAGGCGGCAATGGCTTCGGGATAGCGCTCGAGTCGCGTCAGCAGTGTCACCAGCGTTTGGGCCGGCGCCGTGCCCACATCATCGGGATTCGACGTAGCGATCTTGGTCTCGAAATGCGCAATAGCTTCGTCCACCTTTTCACCAATCAGCGCTCGCAGGTAAATGGCGTGGCCCTCGAAGCCATCTTCGAACGGCGGATCGCCGCGGAACTGGAACATCGTTGACAGGTGCTTGCCGTATTCGGCCAATTCCACCGCCAGACCGAGACTCTCGCGGTCGGTGAGATCCAGGCTGAAGCGCAGGATGGAAACCAGGTGCGAGGTGTCGACATAGTAATCGTACTCGCCGAACAGCCAGTCGCGGCCGGCCATCAGTTCCGTTATGTGCTGCGTTTCAGGCGCAGCGCCTTCCGCTTTGGCGATAGTGCGCTGAATATTTTCGACCACGTCGTGATGCAGGGTGCGCACCAGGAGCCGGATGCAGTCCTCGCGCGTCTTGCGGTCGGGGTATTGTTCCAGGAACGTGATGGCGCGGCAGATCCCGTAGTTGCCCAGGATCAGTTCGAACCCTTTGCGCGGATGCACGCGCTCGTGGAGCGCAATTTCGATGACCGGTTCCTGGTTTTCCTGCGGCTGCAGTTTTTCGATGGCGGCGGCGACCGGCGCGCTATCGCCAATGGCGCGAAAGTAAGGCCAGGCGCGCGGAATGTCGCCGTCAGCTAGAAAAAGGCCGCCGACTTCGCGGGCGGCCGCCATGAAATCGCGCTCGTGCACCACGCGCTTGGCCTCCGGCAGGTCTTCCAGACGCTCGTTCTGGATCAGCGGCAGACCCAGCGCGTGCCGGCTCTTCATCAGCCGCGCTTCGAACACCAGCGGGTACTTCTTCTCTTCGCGGAATTTCCGGATCAGCAGATCGAACCCTGCCTCGGGCCCGCCGGAGCGTAGCGTGCGCTCGAGATTGTCGAAGGGATCATCGCTCATGGAAAGCCCATCATAACGCGGGAGAGTTCAGCAACAACCCGCGGGTCTCCGCCACAATGAGGTGTAGCCGCACATTACAAGTCTGTCGTTTATCACGCCGAACGTTCCGATAACATCCTGTTTTTGTAACGCAGGGCGACGCGTTTGTGGGGGGATCCGCGGCATTTTCGTGAAGCCGCCAACTCCGGCTGGCACCTCATACTGCGTCCCGGCGAGGCGCGAGGCATAACCAGGCATATGTCCTTTTCAGGACACCATTGAACCCGGATCGGTTTACGCATTGTGATAACATAAGCCCCACATGTCGAAGGCGGCTGGAAAATGGCAGCTATTGGTGACCTGGCTGTTGTGCGCCTTCCTGGTTGCTGCTTGTTTGGACAAGTTACCCGATCCTCCCGCGGTTCGGCCGCATGGAAATGAGGTGAAAGCAGCTGGTCTCAATGACCACCGTAATGGGTCCCTCAACCAGAGTCACCGGTGGGATCGGCCCACCGTGCCTTCTCTAGCGGTTGTCCGCTGGATCGATTCCGGGATCGTATTCGAAGCCGTCCGTCCTGTTCCGTGCGCATCTCAGATGCGGCAGGCATCCGACTCCTCTCCTCCAGCCTGCTGATACCGTTTCTGCGGCGTCGCCAGCCAGAGGGTTGCAAGGTACCCTCTGATCGTTGCGGGTGCGTCGAGCCCGGTACCAGCTGGAACTACACCTGCTCGGGATTCTTGAAACCCGCGCCTGGCTCCAGCGCATCACTTTGTATGGCCCCGGACGTAGCACAGTAACGCCTGTCACTGCCTGCGGCGTCTGTATTTTTGAGAGGAGAAACGGTGCGAACCTCGGATGTTCTTCGGGCCTGGGGCAAGATCTTGCAGGGCGACCCGCCCTCGCTTTCAATCGAGATCACGCGCGAATGCCCGCTCCGGTGTCCCGGCTGTTACGCCTATGAGGCCGCGCACTTGGGCGGTGGGGTAACGTTGCGGGACTTGAATGATCGTAAGGGACAGGCGCTCGTGGATGGAGTTCTTGATGTCGTGGATCGCCTCAAGCCACTGCATTTGTCCATCGTGGGAGGCGACCCGTTAGTACGGTACCGGGAGTTGGAGACGCTGGTTCCCTTACTGGTAGATCGGGGAATTCATGTGCAGATCGTAACCAGCGCTTTCAGGACATTTTCCGCGGACTGGACCAGGCACCCGCGCGTCGGTGTCGTGGTGTCCATCGACGGTTTACAGCCGGAGCATGATGCTCGGCGGGCGCCGGCTACGTACCATCGAATACTAGAGAATATCGCGGGAAAGAAGATCACGATTCACTGTACAATCACGGGGCAAATGATGAAGCGGCCCGGCTACTTGAACGAATTTCTGGAGTTCTGGACACCGCGGCCTGAGACCGGCAAGGTATGGTTTAGCCTGTTTACGCCGCAGGTCGGAGATCAGCTGGCCGAGATGCTGACGCCCCAGGAGCGCGCGCGGGCAATCGA
>DATLVQ010000162.1:0-13956 GCA_035577325.1 Bryobacteraceae bacterium
GGAACAGCAGGACGTTGCCCTCGCCTTCCCCGGCTTGCTCGACCAATCTCTTGGTGATTGCCAAGCCCAGACCGGTGCCCTCTCGCACGCCCTTTGTGGTGGTCCCGACCTGATGAAAAGCGCTTGAATCCCAAGCAGAGAAGATCAAGACCGGGCACTTCAAGACAGGCAAGCGCGGCGGGTGCGATGCGAAAATGATGGAACTGTGGTGGAACGCGCCACTCGCAGCTTGAGCCCAATTCGCAGTCACTTACAAGGCGGAGTGTGGTTGCATAGTTACTAGTAACATTGACCAGCCGGCGCCAACCTGCAACTAAGTTCCAGACAAATTTACGTACACACTAACCCGGAGCCTGAGCGAGTTGTTACTTTACATTATGTATATGCATTATACGCATATTTTAGTCATTAACCGACTAAGAAATAGAGTTACCGCTACGCTGAACGCATCCAGGACACTGTCGAGACGGCAGTGCGATACATCACCAGAACCATAGTATCGCAACGTACTTAGCCATAGTTACAGCCTATTGACAATTAGTAACGGTATTGTAACTTTGACATTAGCGATTTTATCGACACGATAGTATTGATTCGAAGCAGGATCGGCTCACCTCGGACAATTACCAGACAAGCTGCACGAGAATAGCAGCCGGGTCAGATCTTGTGGTCGCTCGCTACGTTCGCGTCGTCGACAATCAAGCGGCCATGTCTTGCCGGGCTCTTAGCAGGTTCCGCCTAAGACGTTCACGGAATGTTTTCTAGCACCAAATCGACTTGGCGCGCAGGCTGTTGTGTGTTTGGCTGGGGATGATAAATGCAAGTATTGGTTACGGGTGGTGCCGGATACATCGGTAGTCATACGGCAAAGTTATTGGCACGCGCCGGCATTGAGCCGGTTACGCTCGATAGTCTGGAGACGGGCCATCACTGGGCTGTACAGTGGGGACCTTTTGTACAGTGTGACCTGGCGGATTTCAACTTAGTGCGGGAGGTCATAAGGGCCTACGATATTCAAGCAGTCGTCCATTTTGCTGCCCACGCTTACGTTGGTGAGTCCATGTGCAATCCTCGCAAATACTTCCGCAACAACGTCGTGAATACGCTCAATTTGCTGGATGCCATGGCCGACACTAGAGTGAAGCACATCATCTTCTCTTCTAGTTGTGCCACATACGGAGGTCCGCAAGAGGTACCCATTCCCGAGCATCACGTCCAGTCACCTGTCAATCCCTATGGGGAGTCGAAGCTGTTCGTAGAGCGTACGCTCGGCTGGTACGGCAAGTCTTACGGGCTGCGATGGACGGCTTTGCGGTATTTCAATGCCGCGGGGGCAGACCCGGAGGGCGAGATTGGGGAAGACCACGATCCTGAACCCCACCTAATACCACGCGCGATTCAAGCCGCGGTAGGGGAAATTCCGTTTGTGGAGATCTACGGGTCGGATTATCCCACGCCTGATGGGACTGCAGTCCGAGATTACATCCACGTAACGGACTTGGCGGAGGCGCACTACCTCGCGCTTGCAAGCATTTTGGACGGAGGTAGGAGCACGGCCCTGAATCTAGGAACGGGGAAAGGTCACTCCGTGCGTGAGATCATTACTGCCGTTGAACGGGCAAGTGGCTGTTCTGTCCCCGTTCGGGAGGGGGAGCGACGCCCTGGTGATCCCCCATGTTTAGTGGCAGACGGCACGAAAGCCAGGCAACTTCTCGGATGGCAGCCACGGCACTCTTCGCTCGATGAAATCATCGAAACCGCGTGGCAATGGCACACAAGTCAATCCCGCGTTCGCGCCCGCCTGGGCCAAGCCCGAGTAAGTATGGAGTCGCACGGAGGTACGCGTCTACGTGCAGCAGGAAACTGACCGCCGGCAACTCGACCTGTTCCTCGCCGGCGGGAATCCGCGCCGGTGCCCGCCCGCGCAGGCCTGCCTTCCGCGTGGGGACATGCATGCCATTTTCGTATTGAATGGCTGCGAAGCTGGACGCCACAGCACAAGTCAGGGGGCGCCCAAGTGTTGGCCAGAATCAGTGCTTGCGGTCATCTTGCACAATGGATTCGCCAAGGGTGTAGCGGTTGTTAAGCGGCTCCGCCAGGCCTTCAATATTGATTTGTGTCGGGCATTGCGCCTGTTTCTGGCATTTGTGATATTTCCGCTGTTGCTTCCGGGCGAGGAGAAAGGAAGCATAACTGGCAAGGTTGAGGAAGTTGGCGGCGTAAAGTTGGCGGAAGTGAAAGTCGCTCTTGTTAATCAAAACACAAACGCGAAACATGAGGTCGTAACGTCAGAAGATGGCGGATTCAGCTTCACGGATCTAACACCAGGAAATTACCTGCTTCGAATCGAAGCGAGTGGATTCGAGTCGTACAAGACTAACATTCAGGTCTCGCCGGAAAAGGTCAGCTCGTTGGATATCAAACTGAAACTGCGCACCGTCGAAGAGGAAATAACCGTCCGCCCCGACGCAACCAACGACCGGCTGTCTCCGGAGAGCAATCCCGATTCGATGAGAATAGACGAAGCCTTTTTCGGCGCGCTCCCTCTTGAAGTCGATTACCTTCAACCATTCATCGACACATTCACTTCCCCGGCAGCGCAGGGCAATGAAGGAACCTCGATTGTCGTCGACGGCGTGGACGGGGGCGAACTTGACATGCCCAGTACGGCCATCCGAAGGTTGAAAATCAATCGCAACCCCTATTCGGCTGAGTTTCAGCACCCCGGCAGTGCCAGAGCGGAAATCACCACCAAGCACGGACACAAGAATCGCTACGACGGCAGCCTCGGGCTATTTGCAAGGAATTCTGTTTTCGACGCGCGAAATGCTTTTGCCGCTACGAATCCCGACCTGAATAGAAGGTTCATAGAAGGCAGTCTGGGAGGGCCGCTACCTGGCAAGGGCGGCACCTTCTTCCTTGCAGGTCAGCGTCTGATGGACGACGAAAGCGCGGTTGTAAATGCACGAGACACGGTCGCACTGACTGGCCCTCTCGTCACCAACGTCCCAGCCCCACAACGACGCGATCATCTCTTCGGAAGGGCTCAATGGTCCCTAACCGAGATGCAAACTCTTTCCCTGAGCTATACCTTTACCGACCAATCGAACCACAATGGGAATGTCGGCGGATTCGTTTTGCCCGAACAGGGAATCGACGTGGGGCGGCATACGCATCGGGTGCAATTGGTAGAAACTGCTGCCATCTCTCCGGAATTCCGAAATCAGCTGATTTTAGTTTTCAGAGATCAAACAACACGATCCGGGAGTCCCGCCAGCGCGCCACAGACTGTCGTCGACGGTGTATTCACTGGCGGGCCCTCCCAATCATTCTCCGGCAAAGAACGGCGCGCCTTTGACGTCCAGGACACTGTGACATACATCCATGGAAAGCACACCGTCTCTTTCGGGGCCACAGCTCGCACCGACTGGAACGATGTCGTGGACGCGAGGAACTTCGGCGGCACCTTCGAATTTGGCAGCCTCAGTCAGTACAGGGCCGTTGTTCAGCAACATATTGGTACTCCAGTTCTTTTCTCCGTGAATCAAGGGAAACCAACAGTATCGTTCCTTACGCAGCAGACCAGCGGATTTGCACAGGACGAATTACGAGCATTGCCAAATCTCACCATCACTTTTGGTCTGCGTTACGACTGGCAAAACACGCTTGACCACCGTAAGGATCTCGCTCCCCGGCTTGCGCTCGCCTTCGCGCCCGGCAACCGGAAGAAGACCGTGCTCCGCGCTGGGGCAGGCATGTTCTACGACAATTTACCTCGCTCAGCGACACAAGATGCGCTGCTGTTGGACGGTGTCCGTGTTCGTGAAATCGTCATCTCCAATCCTTCTTACCCTGATCCATTCCTAAGCGGCCAGTTCATAACTCCACCTCCCAGTATCACGCGAGTGTCATCCGGCGCTCGGTCTCCGTATCTTCTCCAGACGAGTGCTGGTGTCGAAGAAGAGATATGGCGTGGCACCTGGCTCTCGGCGGAGTATTCGTTCTTGCGCGGCTTGCATCTCTTCAGGCTTCGCGACACCAATGCACCCTTACCGTGGGCCGACGGCGTGCGTCCAGATCCGAATTTCTTGATGAACAATGAGATCGAATCCGCGGGGTTTCTGCGGGGGCATGCCATGACGATCACCTTCCGCGGAGGTTTGGGAAAGCGCCTTAAAGGTTACGCACAATACGTTTTCTCCAAGTACACCAATGACGTGTCTGGCACATTGGGAGTCTTTCTACCCCCCGCTGATAACTACAATTTTCGGTCGGAGATAGGCCCTGCGGATTTCGATCGCAGGCATCGTCTCAACTTCGCGGGAATCGTACAGTTGCCGTTCGGCTTCCGAACGGGTTCGATTATCTCGGCGGCTACCGGGGCGCCATACAACATCACGACAGGCTTCGACGATAATGGCGACGGAGTGGCGAACGATCGGCCTCCTGGTATTACGCGTAACACCGGTCGCGGCCCCGGAACCCTGCAACTCGACCTGCGGCTAACGAAAGTGTTCAACCTACAGGGTGCCTCCGTCCCCGAACACCACCACTTGCGGCGAACCATGGATTTCAGTGCGGACGCGTTCAATGCAATTAACCATACAAATGACACCAGCATTGTCGGAGTGGCTAGTTCTCCGCTCTTTGGCAGGGCCGCTTCGGCTGGCGCGGCAAGGACCATCCAGCTTTCCGCAAAGTATAGTTTTTGAAAGTTTGGCAATGAGGGACGTTCAGAACAATTCGATCCCTGGCAGTCGTGAGCCCAGTGGTATTCAAATCGTTGGCCTTAGTCCACTTCAGGAGGCTTTTCGATTCCAATTACAAGACAGGTAACAAAGAATGGCCGCGAAAGTGTCCTCAGGCAAAACGATCATTCGAGAACAATCGATCCATTTTCCACGCGCGCGTCCTTGGCTTCCGTTTTGCACCAGCGTCCTGGCGGCTCAACCTCCCGGCAAGCCCGCCTGGCAAATCGGATGCTGCTCCGGTGAACTGCCCGCCTGTTTGGTAAGAGGGCGAATATGTCGGTGAGAACAATTCCGCTCGGCGACCCCGCGGGCCTGCCGGTTCCTGACCTCGAAATTGTCCGGAATGTCTCGCCGATTTCGCCAAAGGTTTCCGCTGATGCGCGTGTTACTTCAGGAGGCAAGTTTCTCTGGGTGGGCCAGGAGAAGTTCTATGTTCGGGGTGTAACCTATGGAACATTCCGGCCAGGCATGGGCGGTGATGCATTTCCCTCGCCTGGAACGGTTCAACAAGATTTCTCTGAGATGTCCGCAATCGGCGTCAACGCCGTGCGAACTTACACCGCGCCGCCTCGCTGGCTTCTTGACATTGCTCAGCGCCTTAACTTGCGAGTCATGGTCGGGCTGCAAGGTGAACGGCACTATACGTTCTTGCATGACAAGAAGATGATTCGGGATATCAGAAGGCGTGTAAGAGATGGAGCTCGCGCGTGTGCAGACCATCCAGCCGTTCTCGGCTATGTTGTTGCCAATGAAATCCCTGCAACTATCGTGCGTTGGCATGGGGCGCGGCCAGTTGAGCGATTTCTGAATCAATTGCATGATGACGTGAAGGACGAGGATCCCGCCGCCATCGTTTCCTACGCAAACTACCCATCGACGGAGTACCTGGACCTGTCCCATTTCGATCTGGTTTGCTTCAACGTGTTTCTTGAATCACGGGCTAATTATGAGGCCTACCTCGCACGCCTCCAGAACATTGCTGGCAACCGCCCGTTGCTCGTCACCGAAATCGGTCTCGATAGCCGCAGAAATGGAGAAGAAGCGCAGGCAGCTTGTCTGGATTGGCAGATACGAACAACTTTTGACGCAGGCTGCGCCGGGACATTTGTTTATTCCTGGACCGATGAGTGGTACCGGGGAGGCGAGGACGTCACCGACTGGGACTTCGGTATTGTCAGCCGGGAAAGAAGACCAAAGCCGGCTCTCAGCGTCGTGCGTAAGGCATTCGTAGAGAGTCCGTTTCGATCCCGAACGGCATGGCCGAGGATATCTGTCTTGGTATGCAGCTTCAACGGCAGCCGCACGATTCGTGATTGCTTGGAGGGGATCGAAAAAATCCGCTATCCCGATTACGAGACCATTGTGATTGACGATGGCTCTACCGACGGCACCGGGGATATTGCTCAAGAGTATTCCGTCCGGTTGATCCGTACAGAAAATCAGGGTTTGAGTGCTGCCCGGAATTTGGGCTGGCAATCGGCCACAGGAGAAATCGTCGCTTATATTGACGATGACGCGCGGCCCGACCCGGATTGGCTAACCTACCTGGCTGCCGCATTCCTCAAGACGGACTATGCGGGCGTCGGTGGCCCGAACATCCCGTTCTTGGATGATGGATGGACCGCGAGATGTGTCGCCATGGCTCCCGGCGGACCAGCCCAAGTGCTCATTTCCGATACAGAGGCAGAACACATCCCAGGCTGTAACATGGCCTTCCGAAGGAATTGGCTGGAGGCTATCAAGGGGTTTGATCCGCAATTCCGTCAGGCCGGCGACGACGTAGATGTCTGTTGGAGGATCCGCGAGCGCGGTGGCAGGCTTGGATTCAGTCCCGCGTCAATGGTCTGGCATCACTATCGGCGGACCGTAAAAGCCTATTGGAAACAGCAAGTCGGCTATGGCAAAGCAGAGGCCATGCTGGAGAGAAAGTGGCCGGAAAAATATAACTGTAGAGGCCAAACGAATTGGCAGGGCCACATTTACACGGATGGATTATTTCGATGGCCCTCATTGTCGCGCGGACGGATTTATCAGGGAAGCTGGGGTACCTCAGGATTCGCGCGGCTCTATCAGGCCGCGCCCGGTCTTCTCAATTCGCTGCCGTTGATGCCCGAATGGCAACTGACGAATCTCGCTCTGGTGGTTCTGGCGGTCGTCAGCATTATCTGGAGGCCGCTATTCATCGTCATCCCACTGGCTGTTGCGGGTTTTGGATTGTCTCTGGTTCTGGCTGTAAACGCGGTGTTGCACCTTCGTTCTTTGGCCTCAGAGAACCGCCGTTTTGCTCATTTTCGCCTGTGTACCTTGGCGGCCACCCTCCACCTGCTGCAGCCTTTGGCCCGCTTCTGGGGGCGCCTTATTTATTCTCTAACCACCTGGAGAGTTCGCCGTTTTCCAACGTTAACGTTTCCCTGGCCTAGGATGTTTCAGCTCTGGAGCGAACAATGGCTGGACGCGACAGACGTCCTGCGAGCTTTGGAAGCGACGCTGCGCGCTCGGGGCGCGGTTGTGCGCCGTGGAGGCGACTATGACAATTGGGACCTCGAGTTGCGTGGCGGCTTGTTCGGCGGCGTGCGCATCCGCACGGTCGCCGAGAACTATGGCGCCGGCAAACACATGCTGCGCGTTCATTCTAGGCCGTGGTTCTCCAATCACGCACTGGGGACGATTTTTCTATTCATTGTACCGTCTGTTGCAGCTGCGATTGATGGTGCCAAGCTCCCAGCAGTCATCCTCGCGGCACTAGGAGCCGTATTTGGCGCTCTTACTCTTCGAAGTGGCGCCGTGGCAGTCGGCGCAATCCATTGCGCGCTAATCAAACTGGACTTCGAGCGCCCATGACACCGTCCAAGAATCGCGATTTGGTCCTCTACCGCCGTCTTTTTCGCTGGGCACGTCCGTATTGGCCGCACCTTGCCGCTCTTTTTATCCTCAGCTTGCTGGCAAGCCCTCTGACGCTGTTGGTGCCTTTGCCGCTGAAGATCGCTGTGGATAGCGGGCTTGGCTCCAGTCCCCTGCCGCACTTGATTCAGCCGCTTTTGCCGGCAGGATTCCGGCTCTCTCCGTTCTCGGCGCTGCTTCTTGCCGTTGCGTTGCTGATTGCCGTTACGATTCTCAGTCAGCTCCAGGCGCTGGCCGTTTCACTGCTGCGGACCTACACAGGAGAGAAGCTTCTCCTCGACTTCCGCTCCGAGATTTTCCGCCAGATGCAAAAGTTGTCGCTTTCTTATCACGATGTCAAAGGGACGGCGGAATCGCTCTACAACGTTCAATACGACGCCGTTTCTGTTCAAACCATCGTAGTCGAGCATTTGATTCCCTTCATAAACTCTGCCTTTACCCTTCTTGCAATGCTGTACGTCACTGCGAAAATTGACTGGCAATTAGCGCTGGTCGGCCTGGTGATCTCCCCCGTCCTTTTCTTGATTTCAAAGTTCTATCGCCGCGGATTGCGCAGTGGATCGCGCGAGGTGAAAGCTCTCGAAAGGTCCGCGATGGGGATTGTCCAAGAGGTGCTGGGAGCATTGCGAGTGGTAAAAGCTTTCGGACGAGAAGAAGACGAAAGGCACCGCTTCGTCCGTCGAAGCATGGATGGCATGCGCGCGCGGCTCCGCCTGGCCCTGGATGAGGGCAAGTTCAATTCCCTGGTGGGCCTCACCACTGCCGCCGGAACAGCAACCGTGTTGTTTGTCGGCATCCGTCAAGTGCAATCAAACATCATTACGCTGGGCGAACTCCTTCTCATGATGGGGTATCTCGCACAGCTCTACGAGCCGTTGAAAACCATGGCTAAGAAATCAGCGGCCTTGCAGTCGCATTTAGCCAGCGTCGAGCGGGCCTTCGCTTTACTCGACGAGATTCCCGAAGTGGAAGAGAGTGCCAATCCGCGCCCGCTCTCTCGCGCCGCGGGAAGGATTGCTTTTCTAAATGTTTCCTTCGCATACGTACCGGATAGGCCGGCCCTGGATCGCGTCTCCTTTGAGCTGAGTCCGGGAATGTGCGCAGGCATTGTGGGGCCAACCGGTGCCGGCAAGACAACATTGGTAAGCCTGATGCTTCGCTTCTATGATCCGACCGGCGGGCAAATCCTTCTCGATGGCGTGGACTTGAGGGAATATCGGCTCGCCAATTTACGTAGCCAGTTCTCCCTTGTGCCACAGGAGCCTGTGCTCTTCTCGAGTTCGATAGAGGAGAATATCGCCTACGCGCGTCCCGGCGCCAGCCAGGAAGAAATTCAGGCGGCGGCGATGGACGCGAACGCGCACGAGTTCATCTCCAGACTTCCTGAAGGGTATCAGACGCTGGTCGGCGAACGAGGCATGCGTCTTTCCGGCGGCGAACGCCAGCGCATTTCACTCGCGCGAGCTTTCCTCAAAGATGCTCCAATTCTGATTTTGGATGAGCCCACGAGCGCGGTGGACATCCATACTGAGGCGGCGATCCTGGAGGCGCTTGGTCGCCTCATGCGCGGGCGCACCACCTTCATCATCGCGCACCGATCGAGCACCTTGGAAGGATGTCACGTCCGGCTGCACATCGAGCGCGGACGAGTGCGCTCGGCGGACTCTTCCGTCTATTTCCCCGCCGAATCTGCAGCAGATGCCCATAGAGACATTCCTCTGGCCCGGAGCGAATTCCGTGGCTAACCAAGGCATGGTCGAGTTCGTCGGCGCGGAGTCGGGGGAACACCCGGCTCTCCAGGCCTGGAGACGACTGGGAGCGGAGCGTTTCGAGCCTGAGAGGATTTCGGTGTTGAGCAAACGTTTTAAGTCGACGGTTTACCTCCTCGAAAATGCCGGCTCGGGAGGCTCCTCCGTTGTCGCCAAGTATTGCCGTCGGGCGATGGCAGCGCACGAACGTGTCATCTATGACCAAATTCTCCGGGAAGTACCGGTTAGTTATCCTCGCTACTACGGATTTCTCGAGGGGGAAAGCGAATATGATTGGCTTTTTCTGGAATACGCGGAGGGAGAACAATACTCGCGCTCGCGCGAGGATCATTCCATCCTGGCGGCAAGGTGGCTCGGACTTCTGCACACCTCGGCCGCGCTGCTCCCTGCCGCAGCGCGGCTCCCGGACTGCGGTCCGGCGTATCACCTCATGCTCTTGCGGGGGGCGCGCGACAAGCTATGGCGCAACATGGCGCAACTCAACTTGCCGGCGACAGAGCTAGCCGTGATTGAGGCCGTAACACATCAATGTGATTTCCTCGAGTCACGTTGGGAGCAGGTGCACGGATGGTGCGAACGCATGCCGCTCACCCTTGTTCATGGTGACTTTAAGCCGAAAAATGCCGTGATCCGCTCGGGCGCCGCGGGACCCGTTTTTCTCCCGTTCGACTGGGAGGCAAGCGGATGGGGTGTTCCCGCCCAGGATCTCGCGTACGTCAGCGCCGACGGATACCATGCGACGGTCCAACATCGTTGGCCCGACATGAGCCTGCAAGATGTTCAAAAAATGAAAATTGTGGGGAGGATTTTTCGAGGGCTCGCGGAATTCAGCTGGGAAAGCGAAAAACTCGAGCCCAACTGGCCGGTCTCCACCCTGAACCTGCAAATCTACAGGGCGCGGATGACCGACGCCATTGCGATGGCCAATTGGGAGGAATAAGACGATGCGGGACCGAATCGAAGAGGAGTTGCCCATGAGTCGGCGGCCTTCTCCGCTACGAGAAGCAGGAAGGACCTCGGCCGCAAGGATGATGGTCGATACCCTGGAGCCTGCATTGTCTCAAGTGTGGGGACGAAAAGTTCGGATTCGAAAGGTGGAGCGGGAAATTTGCGTGCACACGTCCAGCTTCCAAGCCGAGCATTTGCGCGTGTTGTTGAAAAGCGGCGAGACCTTTCCTGTTTTTTTCAAGGATATGAATCCTGAACATCAAATCGCGCCGGCTCGGAAGGTACGAAAGGTCGATCTGGGCCCCAGCTATCACGAATTGCGCGTGTATCGGACGATTCTTTCGCGGCTCTGCTTGGGGACTCCCCAACTGTATGCCGTCCGTTGGGAGCCCGACCGCGCCACTTATTGGCTTTTCTTGGAGGATGTTGGAACCTCACGGCTGCGCGATTGCCGCAACCACACGCGCTGGGTACCGGCCGCGCGATGGGCCGCCAGTTTTCATGCCGCCACGCGCAATTTGCCGCCATCTCAGACCCGCTTCCTTCCGGCTTACGACTACCAGCGCTATCACCAGTGCGCCGAACGAGTCCGGAGCATTCTGCCCGGTTTGCAGCGGCAGGATCGCAAGTTGATCGAGCCCGCGCTCGAGTACTACACCAGCCGCGTCGAATGTTTTGCAGCTTTATCCAAATGCATCATTCATGGCCAGTTTTTTGGGAAGAACATTATGCTGCGCGGTCGAAACGCGCTCCATCCTCTTGCGGTAATTGATTGGGAGACAGCGGCGCTCGGGCCTGGGGGTTTCGATTTGGTCAGTATCACCTCAGGCCGATGGACCGAGGAACAAAGGCATGCGATGTGGCGCGCGTACTTTGAGCAGTATCAGGCAGAAACCGGGCTTTCCCGGAGTTGGGAAGAATTTTGCAATGAGCTGAAGGATTTGGAGCTTTACCAGGCCCTCGAGTGGTTGGGATGGTGGCGCAATCGCAGTGTGTCTCACAATTTCGGTAAGTGGATAAAAGAGCTGAGGAGAATCACTAGCAAGGAGCGCTGGACAGGTTTTCCAGATAAAGCGAGCTCGGCTGTTTCCTGAAGGCGAAGACAAATGGAACGCATAAAGTTGAGAGGAATTCGTCACGGCAGTATAGGGCGTTCGCATCAGGCTGCGGACATGATTTCGAATTACTTTCGATGGTTGCTGAAAAGCCACAAGACTAGGCCGAGTTCACTGTGGGCGCTTTCAACTTCAACGACGTGAAACTTTCGCAGAAGTGCTTCAAGGGGGGGTATGCGTATTTCGATAATCGGTTGTGGTTATGTCGGATTGGTGACGGGTGCCTGTCTGGCCGACATAGGGCATGAGGTAATCTGCACGGATAGCGATCCGTTGCGGATGCAGTTATTGGAATCAGGACGCCTGCCTGTTTATGAACCGCATTTGGATAAGATCGTAGCCCGCACTCGCTCGTCTGGCAATCTTGCCTTTACAGGCAATGCCGGCGACGCCATTCGTGGCGGAGATGCTATCTTCATTTGCGTTGGGACCCCTCCGGGAGAAAACGGCGACGCGGATCTCTCTGCGATCGACGCCGTAGCACGGCAGATCGGGCAGGAAGCGCACTCCTCGAAACTGGTCGTTGAAAAAAGCACTGTGCCCGTGCAGACCGGCCAGCACTTGAAACGGGCGCTGACGATATACAATCGCAACGGCAGCGGACCTCACTTGGTTGCCTCAAATCCGGAGTTCTTGTGCGAAGGTACTGCGGTTTTTGATTTCTTGCACCCAAACCGCATCGTCGTCGGGGTCGACGAGGAAACCGCCGGAGAGCAACTCCGCGAAATCTACGATCCAATTCTGAAAGGCCGGTTTAACTGCTCAGTGCACGATTCCGCCTGTCCATCCACGGCAAGGCCGCCCTTCGTGAAAACGACAGTAAACAGTGCCGAGTTGATCAAACACGCCTCGAATTCCTTTCTGGCGCTGAAGATCTCTTACGCCAACGTCCTCGGCGATCTATGTGAACAGCTAAATGCGGATGTCGAAGAAGTCACCCGCGCGATGGGCATGGACCCGCGCATCGGCCCGGCATTTCTGCACGCAGGCTTGGGGTTCGGCGGCTTTTGTCTGCCCAAGGACATTCAGGCCTTTATCCGGCTGGGCAAGCGAGCGGGTGTCGACCTGAGGCTACTAAAGGAGGTCGAGGACGTGAACAAGCGGAGAACCGACCTTTTTATGGAGAAGATCCGCAGGGCGCTTTGGGTGACTAGGCAGAAGGAGGTCGGCGTGCTAGGCCTTGCCTTTAAACCGAATACCGACGATATCCGCTTTGCGCCCGCGATTCCCATCATCAGTCAGCTATTGAGCGAGGGGGCAAACGTGCGCGCGTATGATCCCGGGGCGATGGAGAAGATGCGCAACGTCTTTCCGCAAATCCGCTACGGCTGCGACCCTTATGACGTGGCGCGCGATGCCGATGCTCTGCTAATCATCACTGAGTGGGACGAATTCCGCGAGCTCGACTGGAAACGCATCGCTGATCTCATGATCCAGCCGTTGATCATTGACGGGCGCAATATGCTCGAACCCGCTACCATGAAAGTGCTTGGCTTCGAGTATCATTGCTTTGGCCGACCTGCCTCCAGTCAATTCTCATCTTCCGTTCACGGAGCGGAATACGGACTGGCGACAGAGGGGCCTCACCTTCAACCGTTAAGAGTGGCTCGCAATCCAGAGGAATCGAAAATTCTTCCGTTACCTTCTTCGCTGTAAGCAGGCGCGCTGCCTGGCCGTACCAGTAGTGCCGATTTGCCGATGCGGGCGTGTGGGTAAAGTGGCACTACGCTTTGTAACCCAGGATTTTACCTGCTTGTTCCAGTCCTGATAACCCGTGAAAATCATAGAGGAGGAGAGTCAACTTGAACTTTGCGACGGACTTCGCAATAGGGGAACATCAATCAGGTCCATCGCTTTGATACATATTCAAACTTCCAATGCATACCCGCCGAGCGCATTCCAGGAAGGTGAGGAAGGTTCCCATCGCGAAAGTCCTGCCCGATCGAGTGGCAATCGGCCGCCGGATTCGGGAGATTCGCGGCTTTGACCTCACCCAGGTGGAATTTGCTCGCATCCTCGGCATTGGCCAAACGCAGTTATCGCGCTACGAACTCGGCCAAAGCGAAGTGACACTCACCGTCCTCCTTAGATTGACGCTTCATTCTGCAAAGAGCCTTGACTGGCTTCTGTTAGGCAAAGCGCTACGACAAGAAAAACTGGGGTCCGAAAAATCAGCCTCGTCAGAGGAATCGGTGGGTCACTGATACGGTCGAATAGTGCCGGGAAGGTCGGCTCCCGTAGCCGGCGAACCCGGTGCCGGTGGGGCGTCGGCTCTTTTTCGTAGCCAGTTGCCTTTCGAACCAGTTTGAACTCCCCGGTAAACCCTACGCCGTTCATAGTTACTGTTGCAACACTCAATGGGCAAGAATCGCCGCCGTCCGTTGCCCTGGACTACCGGGGCTGCCTCCGTCGAAGATCCCACAGCCCGCGCGCCGAGAGGAGCACGGTGAAACCGCCTAGCCCGCCGAGCGC
>DATLVQ010000163.1:0-3182 GCA_035577325.1 Bryobacteraceae bacterium
TCGCCATGGGCTTCGAGCCGGACATTTGGGTGCCCCTCCATGCGGTGGATCGCTTTGAACCCGACAAGAAACGCTGGATGGAAGCGTTTAGCAGCTGGATGCTGATTGCCGGACGCCTGCAACCGGGAGTCTCGCGATCGCAAGCGCAAGCCGAGCTCGATGTGATCCACCGGCGGCTGCTGGCCGAGCAGCTCTCGGTTTCCGAACGCCGCGACAGCGAAAACATGCACCGTTTCGTCGCTGAGAGCCACCTAGTGCTTAAGCCGGCCGCAAACGGCGTCAATAGCGGGCTGCGGAGCAACTACACCTTCCCATTGCAGTTACTGATGTGGGTGGCCGGCATTGTGCTGCTGGTGGCTTGCGCCAACGTGGCCAACCTGCTTCTGGCGCGCGCTTCCTATCGCCAACGCGATATCGCGGTCCGGGTGGCGCTTGGGGCAAGCCGATCGCGCATAGTGCGTCAGTTTCTCACCGAGAGCATTCTGCTGGCCTTGATCGGCGGCACCTTGGCACTCGGGTTCGCATGGTGGGGAAGCGAAGCGCTGGTGCGCATGATTTCAACCGGCGATTCACCCGTGCCGCTCGACGTGCACCCGGACTGGCGGGTCTTCGCCTTCGCCAGCGCCGTCTCGCTGCTCACCGGAATTCTGTTCGGTCTGGCGCCGGCGCTACGCGGGACGCGCGTCGACCCCGGCCCCGCCATGAAGGAAGGCGCTCGAAACGCGACACAATCGTCGCGGGTGCTGGATCGCTTGCTGGTAATCGCTCAAGTGGCGCTCTCGTTCGTGCTGATCGCCGGCGCCGGACTTTTTGTGCGGACCCTCCAGAACTTGTGGGCCGTGAATATGGGTTACGAGCGGGACAACATTCTGATGTTTTCGGTCGATGCCAAGCTCGCCGGCTATCCGCCGGACCGGGCCGCCGCCGTCTATCGTGAAATTCTCGAGCGGCTGCAGGCCCTGCCGGACGTCCAATCCGCCAGCGCCTCAATTGTACGCCCCGTGGATGACCAATTTTATCTGATCGATCAAATCAACGAGGTCGATGGACGCGGACTGCCGGACCGCGACGCCATAAGCGTCGCCTGGAACGCTATGAGCCAAGGGTATTTCTCCACTGTGGGAACGCCGGTCCTCCTGGGCCGCGATTTCAGCCCGCGCGACAAAGAAAACGCCTCTCCGGTTGTGATCGTTAACGAAACGCTCGCCCGCCGGGCCTTTCGAGGCCAGAATCCGATCGGCCATCGTCTGGGCGATGCCACCATTGTCGGCGTGGTGAGAGACTCGCTCTATGGGGGTCCGCGCGAGCAGCCGAGGCCGGTCCTGTATCATCCGCTTTTTCAGCACGGTCGGGATCAAGAGTACAGGTGGGGATTTGTTTCCTTCGAGATGCGATATCGTTCTGCTGCGAACCTGCTCGACGAAGCACGCCGGGAAGTCGCTGCCGTGGACGGAAATCTTCCGGTTTTCCGTGCGAAAACGCTGGCGCAACAATCCGCACAGTCGCTGTTGCGGGAACGACTGCTCGCTACCGTTTCGAGTTTCTTTGGAGCGCTGGCGCTTTTGCTGGCGTGCCTCGGTCTTTATGGCCTGATGGCGTACACTGTGACGTGCCGCGCGGGCGAGATCGGCATCCGGATGGCCCTTGGCGCCCGCCGCGACCATATTCTTTGGCTGGTACTACGCGAGACGCTCTGGCTCACACTGGCAGGCATCGCGACGGGACTGCCGCTGGCGCTCCTGGCGGTGCGATACGCGCAGTCGCTTCTATTCGGGATCGGAAGCGCTGACCCGCTGACGATTGCGGCTACGATCGCTCTGCTGCTTGGCGTTGCTGGTCTGGCTGGTTATATTCCGGCGCGCCGTGCGCTCCGCGTGGACCCAATGATTGCGTTGAAGTGCGAATAATAGGCACATACGGAATGATCTGTGCTGCTAGTGTGCGTCCGCCGTGCCTACGGCCGCTTGCTTTCGCAATACGCGAAAAGCATATCCGGCGCCCGGCGGCGCAGGCTCAGTGCGGTCGGTCGCATGAATCTCGGCGAGCATCGGGCTGACGGACACTGCCTGGCTCCCAAAGCCGCTAGCTTCCAGCACCGCGCGGATATTTGCCAGTCCACCGGCATACGCCGGAAATTCGACGATTGTCGCCGGTTCCTGGCGCCGCCCCCCGCCACCATCGACATAAACCACGGCCGCGTCGTGATAAATCTGCGGATTGATGGGAAAATCGAGTGCGGCGAGCGCTTCGAGGAGATCCTCAAGATCGCGCGGCTCAACGGTGACGGAAACGGAAACCAGTTCTCCTTCGCTGCCATGCAGGGCAGGGGAGTGTATTGGCGTGACAGACGACCAGACGCTCATGAAAATCCTCCAGCATCCGGCAATGTCGGCCCAAAAGTAAAAAACCCTGGACCAAAGGCCACAGGGTCTCGAACTGCTTTCGACCAACCTGCCTTTAGCACTTTTTTTTACGTGGTTGCAATTAGCTGGGCCCGTCCAGCGGACCTAAATCAATCCACGTGATTAAAAATGTAGCACTGCTCGCCGGCAAACGCAATAGGTTTCGCAGCCGAGTGGCCTAAATTTGCTTTTGTCCTCATGCAGTGGCAGCATTCAGTTTATCGCCAGAGCAAACGAAGTCGTAAGGAGTCAATATGTCTGAGATTGAATCTCTGAGTCTCCGGGTACGGGACTTAAACCAAGCTGTTGATTGGTGGAATACGGCGATGATTTTGGGACTTGCGGGAGCGGCGATTGCAGCCGTATTTGTAGTAATCGCTACTCGAATTGTAGTTACGCGCGCTGGGCAATTGGCCGTAGCACAGGGCTTACTCAGCGATGCCAAGGATAGGCAGTTGCAAGCCGATCTAAAAGTAAAGGACCTGGAGATCGGAAATCTAAAGCTTCGATCCAATACAGCGGAAGCGGGCATAGCGGCAGCGCATACCGAGGCGGCTAATGCTACGAAAAGGGCAGCAGAAGCTACGGCAGCACAAAAGCGAGTCGAAACTGACCTAGCGAAACAGCAGGAAAAGACAGCCGCAGCGGAGCGCGAGTTGCTGCAGCTCCAGAGGCGCATGGAGCCGCGAAGGATATCTGCTGACCAGAGAGCACGTTTGATCCGACTTCTGGCGGGTGGCCCCAAAGGGAAAGTTGATATTGGTTGTGTTCTCGGGGACG
>DATLVQ010000164.1:0-6169 GCA_035577325.1 Bryobacteraceae bacterium
GGCCAATCCGCAAGGTTCGCGCCGGGTACCGAGCCGGCAATGGTTCGCAGGTGAAACGTCTCGGGTTTGAAGCGCCACGCGAAGCCCCCGTAGTAAACCGATCCGCCGCCTACTACCGAGGGCAGGGTGGCGTGCAGCGCGCTGCGCGGTGCTACTGTACGCGCGGCTTCCCCGTCGGTGGCCCGTACCGTGCGCACGTCGGAGCGTTCCGGGCCGAACGGCACGCGATCGATGCCCGTGACCCATGCATCGCGGGTTTCCAGGTGGCCGAAGGATTCAAGCCAGGGCCCGCGTTCGAGCAGCATTACGCGCCAGCCCGCTTCCGCCAGTTCCTTGGCGACGATCCCACCGCTAGCGCCGGCCCCCACAACCACGGCATCCACCCGATTAGTTTCCATGCTCAGTTTCTACAATACGGCATCCTGCAGGGTGTGGTGCCTGACCTGGGAATATTTCGAAGGCTTTTGCGCGGAACAGTCCGATAACGAACGAGCGAACGCCTACGCCGATGCAACCATGCGGGGAACTCTTGGCTGCGTTTCTTCGAGCGCCCGGACTTGGGCGGAAGTCATGTTGGGGCCGTCTTCCAGATATTCGGAATCGGATTCCAGGTCCCACAGATTGTGGTTAGCTCCCATGACGTTGCGCGCAGCCAGTATCGCAGTCAGCATGGAGTGATCCTGATTGTTGTACCGGTGCATGCCGTTGCGGCCCACCAGTTGCAGGTTCGGTACGGTATGCAGAAACTCGCGGACGGCGGCGACGCCACGGCGATAGACGCCATCATAGACCGGATAGGCCTTGGGTACGCGTACCACCTTGGCATCGATGACTGCGTTCCTCCCGGCCAAGCCGAGGTGTGCCAGTTCCTGCGCGGCCCGCGCGACCAAGTCTTCATCGGATGCTTTCCAGAGAGCGTCGTCTTGCTGGCAGAAGTATTCAAACCCCAGGCAGGTACTCGAAGAGTCCCGCGTCATCTCCGGACTCCAGTTGCCGTAATTCTGTATACGGCCGACGGCCACGTTCGGATCGTGGATATAAATCCAGTTATCGGCAAACAGATTCCTGCAACGAATTATCAGGGCGACGACGATGAAGTCGCGATAGTTGAAGTCATCGATGGCTCGGTGCAGCACCTCGGGAGGCGGGGGTATGAGGCGGCCGATCAGTTCACGGATGGGAATACTGCTGATGAAATGCTCTGCCGCATACACGGTTCCGCCCGCGCGCACCGCGGTGACGCGCCCGCTCTCCCAGCGAATCTCCTCCACTGGGGCGTTGAGCACGACGCGCGCGCCTTGGCGCTCGATCAGCTCGCGCATGCGCGACCACATCATCCCGGGCCCCAGCCTTGGGTAGAAAAATTGCCGGATCAGGGTTTTGGGCGTCCCGCTGTTGGAACGGATTCCGCCCAGCGAGTTCCATAGCAGCGTCGCCAGGGAGAGTCCACGGATGCGCTGTTTTCCCCATTCAGCCTGGATTTGACTGCAGCGGAGCCCCCAGACCTTCTCCGTGTAGCTCTCAAAAAAAGTGTGAAACAGCCGGCGGCCGAAGCGGTTCGAAAGCCACGTTTCCAGGTCGTCTTCGGGAAGCGATGGCGCCAGACGGGCGCGGGCAAAGCTGGCGAGACAGCGGAGCGCCTCGACAGGGCCGAGTCCGATAAGCGCGTCCAGCGGCTCCAATGGGTACTGAAAGAATTTTCCCCGATAGAAGATACGCGAAAGTCTGGGGCGAACCAGCAGATCCTCGCCCAGGACGTCCTTCCAGATTTTCTCAATCTGCGGCAGCTTGGTGAAAAAGCGGTGGCCGCCGATGTCAAAGCGATAACCGTTATATTCGACGGTGCGGGCGAGTCCGCCAACCACGGAGTCCTGCTCCAACACGGTGCTGGGCACGCCTTTGCCCGCTAGTTCGTGTGCCGCCGACAATCCGGCGGGCCCCGCGCCCAGAATCACTACGGGTGCAGCGAATTCGACCCCCATCAGGGGATTTCCTCACCGGGGATTTCTGAACTCCAGGGATTCGTCAAGGTTTTGACATGAAGGGCTGCACCGAGCAGGAACGCCACGCCGCTGTAGAAGTGGAAAAGGAAATGGAGCGGTACCGCTCGTAATGCGAACCATCCCCCATTACGCTCCGCAAGGAAGAAGTAATAGCGGACGTTCAGGCAGCCAAGGGCGAGCCCACAGCCTGCGATTGCCATGACATTGGCCCGCCAGATGGCCACTGCCAGGAGGAACGCCAGCGCAACGCTGAGCCGCTGACTCCAGCGGACATTGAGATCGTCAGGCATTGAACGGGTGCGCAAAATCAGGCGCGTCCATGGGATGCCCCGGTCGAAAATGTCGGTCTTGAGCATATTCATGAACGTCCAGCACTTCAGATGCTGCACCTGGATCGCTGCGTCGAGCCGGATGCGCCCGCCGGCGCGCTTCAGCCGCGCCCCGAATTCGATGTCTTCAATAGCTGGGCGATCGTAGTGTTCGTCAAAGCCATCAAGACGCAGAAAAGTTTCTCTTCGTACCGCGCCACAACCCGACCAGAACGTGGAAGCGTCCCGATGGCCCTCCCGGTGAGTGAAGCAGTGCAGCAGATTCCGATGCTGGGACACGAACGGCTCAGCCGCCGGTTGATCGTCATAGGCGCCAATGACGGCGTTGAGTGATGAGTCCTGGTTAAAATGCTCCAGGATGCGCCCGATGGCATCGTCGTGAATGCGAACATCCGCGTCGAGAAATAGAATCAGATTTCCCTGAGCGTGGCGGGCGCCGATGTTGCGGGCACGCGCCGGGCCCTGGCGTTTATCAAGAACGATGACACGAGCGCCGTAGCGTGCGGCAACCACTTTGGAATCGTCGGCGGATCCGTCATCCACGACTACGCACTCGAACGGCCTGACAAGCGATCGCGACAGGGCGTCGAGAGACTGCTCGAGCATAACGGCGGTGTTGTGTACCGCCATGACCACGGACATTTCAGACTTGTTAAGCACAGGTCTCTGTAGATACTAACACGCCATTCCACCCGCAACGGCGGAAAAACTTGCATCGTTTCTCTTGGCTTCTGAGTTGTGGAGGACCGGCGCTCCCGCGCGCCTACTTGTAGACGTCGCGTTTCAAGTCGTCGGGCAAATCAGTCATCTGTCCCAGCATTTCATGGATCTTGACCACCGCGTGATCGACCATGCGCTCCCCCGCGCCAGGCTCAACCCATGTACTCGCGCTAGCGGCTCCATATCCTCCCCTGGCCGCCGCCGCGATGGTTGGGAAATAGCCGAAGTAACCGTTGGTATAACCGAGCAAAAAAGCCGAGGACACGGGACATCGATCGCGCCAATTCATCTGAAATTCGACAAATGGCTCGCCCGGCATAGTCATCAACGCAATTTTCTTATTAATGAGAACCGTGACGACTGGTAACTGGAACTCAGGTTTAGTGGCGGCTCCGTAAACTTCCATCCCCTGCGGACCCAGAAATTTTAGAAGCGCCGCGCGAAACTTGTCTTCGTTCCAGCGCAGCCGCACTGGCATTGATTCCTCGGCGAACTCTATAGAGGAGTCAGCGAAGCTTTCTGTGTGAATCTCCGCCGCCACACGGCTCGCTTCCCGTCCAAGACGCTCACCCGTCCAGTCGCGCCATTTAACGCCGTCTTCCGCGATCGGTGTAACTGCATAATATGGGTTGATATCGCCCGGCGCGCCCTGAAGGAAGAAACTGACCGCGTGTCCGCCGGTTCTTTCCTCCACTACATGGTTCATAACACCGGGAAAATCCGCCGAGTACTGTAGATTATCTGAGCCAAATACCACCGGATGGCACGCATATTGGGTCAAAATGGCAAGGGTCGAGCCATCCATTTTGTCGACGCGAATCACCGAAACCATCGGGTCCACCGGCGCAGTCGGAATTCGTGTAACGTTGCGCTCGAACCAGCTCACCGAACCGTCCGCATTGACGCGCAGCCGGTTGTGCCCGATGTAGGCGACTCCAGTTCCCGTACCGATACGCGCCTCGACCAGGCTCCCTGACACCAGCTGGATTGATTGTCCGATTTTGTCGAGCGCGGCCTGCTCCCAAGCCGGTGGGCCGTCCTTATACTCATCCTGAATTACTGGCGCGCTGTGCGTGTGGGACGCGGCAACCAACAGGCAGGAAATTCCGCCCGACCGTTTGGCCGACTCGCGCAGCCTGTTCAGCGACGTTGCGCCGAAGCTGCGTCCCAGATCGAGCGTGACCAGCGCCAGGCGCTTTCCGCCCGACTCGAGTACCAGCACGCGCGCATGAAGCGGATCGAGTGTGCCCGTGGCAGGCTTGAGCCGGTCTTCATAACCCCACATCAGCTCACCGGGCGGCGGAGTTATGTCAACCTTGGCGGCACCGGCCCGCAAGGTTGCCGCATGGACTGGGATCAAGGCGCACAATAGTACGGCCACGCTCGAAAAGCGCATGGGGTTCCTCCTTTGTGAACCATAATCCTATCGCGCGCGCCACCGCAAAGAAACTTATTTTGGCAGGCAGGCGTCGAAGTGTCGTGTCAAACCCCAGTTTGCCTGGCACGTCTATCCCTTGATACTGGAGGAGGGCAACTGTCAATGGAGGCATTCTTCAACGACCTCAAACACTCGCTGCGTATGTTCCGCCAAAGCCCGGCATTCACGGCGACCGCCGTTGCGGCGCTCGCGCTAGGTATTGGCGCGAACACGGCGATTTTCTCGGTCATCAACACGGTGCTGCTTAAGCCGCTGCCCTATCCCGACTCGGATCGCATTGTTCAGCTCATGCTGAGCTCGCCCCAAGGTACCGGAAATATCACCTCCATCCCCAAATTCATGGTGCAGCGCGATCAGAACCGCGTGCTCCAGGACTTTGCGGCCTATGATTTTGGCGGGCCGGGGATCAATCTCAGCGGCAGCGACCGCCCGGAGCAGGTGCGAGGCCTCCACGTTTCCGCCAATTACTTTCGTTTGTTCGGCGCATCCACGGCGATCGGCCGAACTTTTACGCCCGAGGAAGACCTTCCGCGCGGCGGCCGATGCGTCGTGATCAGTAATGGCCTCTGGAAGCGGCGGTACGGCTCGGACCCGGGGCTGGTCGGGAAAATCATGCTGCTTGGCGGTGAACCCTACACCATAATCGGCGTGCTCGTCGCCAACTTTGCTCCCGATCCACCGGCGGATCTTTGGCTGCCCCTCCAGGCCGATCCCAATAGCACCGACCAGGCGCACTATCTGCGCGCCGCGGCCCGCCTCAAGCCTGGCGTCACGCTCGATATGGCCAAGGCGCAAATGAAGATGGCCGCCGATCAGTATCGCCGCAAGTTTCCGGGCACCCTAGGGACCGATGGGAGTTTCACGGCGGAGCTGCTGCAAGACACTATAGTCAGTAACGTCCGGCCGGCACTACTGATACTCATTGGCGCGGTGAGTTTCGTGCTTTTGATCGCCTGTGCCAACGTGGCCAACCTGCTGTTGGCGCGCGCTACCATCCGCAAGCGCGAGATCGCTATCCGCGCGGCCATCGGCGCCGGACGCGGACGGATTGTGCGGCAGTTGCTTACGGAGAGCGCTCTGCTCGCGGTTGCGGGCGGTGCCCTGGGTTTGCTGCTGGGGTCTATCGGGGTGCGCGCCCTGCTTGCCGTGAATCCTGGCAACATCCCCCGCATCGGCGAGGGCGGCGCAGCCGTCGCCGCCGACTGGCGCGTGCTGGCGTTCACGCTCGGGGTCTCGTTGGCCACCGGTGTCCTTTTCGGTTTGATCCCGGCGCTCAACGCTTCGCGCCCCGATCTCGCGTCCACCCTCAAGGAAAGTACTTCCCGTTCCGGCACCAGCATGCGACAGAACAAAGCGCGGGGGCTGCTTGTTGTCACTGAAATGGCGCTGGCATTGGTGCTCCTCATCGGCGCGGCGCTGTTGATACGCACGTTCATCGCGTTGCGCTCGGTGAACCCGGGCTTCGATGCGCACAACGTGCTGACGATGGAGACCTCGCTGACCGGTTCTCGCTATGAAACAACCGCCAGCGCGGACCAATTGACACGTGACGCGGTGGAGCGCATAGAAGCGCTGCCGGGAGTGGTGGCGGCGTCACTCACATGTTCTCTGCCGCTTGAGCCCAGTTTCGGACTTCCATTCACCATTGAGGGCCGGGCGACCACCAAAGGCCCTTATCA
>DATLVQ010000165.1:0-13472 GCA_035577325.1 Bryobacteraceae bacterium
CGCGCCGGTGTTCCAGAACCAGTGCGATCGCCTCCTTGAGGCTCGCCAGACACTCGTCGCTTGTCCGCCCCTGCCCGTTCGCCCCAGGCACCTCGGCGCAATAGGCGATAAACCACGGACCATCCTGCTCGACAATTGCTGTGAACTCGTTGCGCATCAGCTTTATCTTAGCGCTTGGCTGGATGGACCAAGTCTAGCAGGGGAGATCCCCAGAATTTGGACCAAGGAATAAGCTAAAATTCGGCGGAGTCGTGGACGCAGGAGAGGCGATGACGACGACGCGAAAACAATACAGTCCAAAGTTCAAAGCGCGGGTTTGCAATTGAGGCGATCCGCGGCGAGAAGACGCTGAGCCAGTTGGGGTCGCAGTTCAAAGTGCACCCGATGCAGATCGCCAAGTGGAGGAAAGCGGCGCTGGAACAACTGCCGGAACTGTTCGTGGATGGGCGAACTCGGAAAGGGCGGAGTGAGGACGCCGACAAGGACGCGCTTTACGAGGAGATCGGCCGGCTGAAGATGGAGCTGGACTGGCTCAAAAAAAAAAGCTGGCCTGCTCGACTGAGGACCGGCGCCCGCTGGTGGAGTTGGCGTATCCCGATCTCAGCATCCGCCGTCAATGTGAGTTGCTGGGCGTAAACCGTGCCAGCCTCTACTACGAGCCGCGTGGGGAGAGCGAAGCGAATCTATGGCTGATGCGGTTGCTCGACGAGCAATACACGCGAACGCCATTCTACGGAAGGCGACGAATGAGGGCGTGGCTGCGGAGCCAGGGCTATAAGGTGAACCCCAAACGGGTAGCTCGCCTAATGGAACTGATTGGGATCGCGGCGATCTATCCGAAGCCCAAGCTCAGCGTACCGGGCGAGGGTCACAAGATTTATCCGTATCTGCTAGAGGGCATCGAGGTGAATCGCATCAACCAGGTGTGGAGCACGGACATCACGTACATTCGAATGGCGCTCGGGTTCGTGTACCTGGTCGCGGTGATGGACTGGTTCAGCCGGTTCGTACTGAGCTGGGCATTGTCGGTAACCATGGAAGTGCCGTTTTGTATCGAGGCGTTGGAAAAGGCGCTCCGTTGGGGGCAGCCGGAGATTTTCAACAGCGATCAGGGATCGCAGTTCACGAGCGAGAAGTTCACTGGCGTACTGAAAGCACGCGAGATTGCCGTCAGCATGGACGGTCGCGGGCGATGTCTGGATAACATTTTCATCGAGCGCTTGTGGCGTTCGCTGAAATACGAAGAGGTGTACTTGCGGGATTACCGCTTGGTGCCGGAAGCTCGGGAAGGCATTGGCCGCTACTTCCAGTTCTACAATTACGAACGGCCGCATCAGAGCCTGGAGTATCGAACACCTGCGGATCTCTACAGGAGCAGGAGTGTGCGTTCATGAGTCAATTCGGAACGAGAGCTTTATTGAATTGGGGGCTCGGCCCCCAAACCCCCGGAATTTACCGCTTTCCGGCCAGAATGGTTGTTTTGGTTCGACTACAATAGAGGCACTTGAGCGGAGGATAGGGCTCCGCAGGAATGCCACCCGAGCGCCGACTCAAGCGCCGGAATGGCGGGGGCGGCTTCGACCGCCCCAGATGGAGTTGATGGCAAGATCTTATACGGAAAATCTCATTGCGAAAATGCGTCGCGATGCGTGGCTACGTTTGGCCCATCCTATGATGGATGGTGCTAAGCGCATGGAACTCGCCGGGTATTTTGCCGATTCATCACCGTCGGCCCGATTCCCCAAACGCAGGCTGCATATCGAATGGGATCAGGAGGCGAAACGACATAACAAGTCACAGCCGCGAATCTTCGATCCCGCCGTCTTTAGGATCAGATTAGCGGCTCGAAATAGAGCAATCCGGATCTCTGCGAAATACCGGAGACCCCCAGGAATGCGAGGCATAGAGCGTTCAAATCAGACCCGCTGATCCATAACTTATTGCGCTCGAAAAACGGTCTTGAAAACGGGGGCCACTTTCGCTTTATAACATCAGGAAGACAGGCATCAACCAACGTAATACAATACCGTCGATGCCATGGGTCGCGGGTATCGACGCTTGTAGGAATCATTGGTTTGTAGTGCTGCATGAGATTAGCTCGCGCGGTATCGCCTGCCGTGTCATCCACTCGATCGCTGAGGTAATCACGTTTTCGGAATGCCCCACCGTCGTTGCTGTCGATTGTCCAATCGGCCTCCTGGATCAAGCCGTGCCGGGCGGTCGCGAGTGCGATGTGATCGCCCGGAAACTACTTGGCTTTCCGAGAGCCAGTAGCGTGTTCCCGATCCCCGTGCGATCCGCGCTTAGCGCTTCTTCGTACGATGAGGCGTGTGCGATCAATGCTGCAAGCTCTGTTGACGGTCTCCGACTCGCCCGGCAGACGTTTGGTCTCTTGCCGAGATTAAGGGAAGTGGACGAGTTCATTACCCCCGCGCGGCAGAAGCTTGTGGTCGAGGCACATCCTGAACTCTGCTTCTACGAACTTAACGGCGGAGCTCCGATGAAAGATGCAAAGAAGACGCCTCAAGGCAAGGATGCTCGGTTCCTACTTCTCTCCCAGGCTGGCTTACTTGACTCATTTGGCAATCGGCCACAAGGCGTCACTGTCGACGATATGCTCGACGCCTATGCAGTCTGTTGGACAGCCGAACGCATTGAATTAGGTCGAGCTAAGCGAATTCCGGAGGCACCTCAGGTCGACTCGAAAGGTTTACGGATGGAGATGTGGAGGTAATTTCTAAGGCCCATCGGCGCCCTTGGGGTCATACCTTACTCAAATCTCCAAGATCACCGGCATAATCAGCGGCCTTCTTGACGTCTGCTTCTGTATATACCGCTTCAGATCCGCCCTGATCTTTTCCTTCATGACGCCCCAGTCGGTCATCTCTTCGGTGTTCGACGTCTCGAGCGTGCGCTGCACCACCAGCCGCGCCGCCTGCATGATCTCGGAATCCCCGTCTTCGGCGCCCGCGAACCCGCGGCTCACCAGCTCCGGCACGCTTTCCACCCGCCCCGTATGCTTGCTGATGGCGATGATCGGCAGCACGATGCCGTCTTCGGATAAGTGCCGGCGGTCGCGAATAACCAGATCTTCCACCACTTCATCCACGGAGCCGGAATCAATGCACACGCGCCCCACCGGCACCTTCTCGCCACGCCGCGCGCTGCGCTCGTCAATCTCGAGCGTCTCGCCCGTCTGCATCACGAAAATCTCTTCCAGGCCCGAATGCCGCAGGTGCTCGGCCAGACGCGCGTGCTTGTCCATCTGCCGGTACTCGCCGTGAATCGGTATGAAATAGCGCGGCCGCACCAGGTTGAGCACCAGACGCAATTCCTCCACGCTCCCGTGCCCGGAAACGTGCAGTGGCGGATTCATGTTGCCGTACATCACATCGGCGCCGCGCCGCGCCAGGTGATCCACCATGCGGTAAATCGGCTTCTCGTTGCCGGGAATGATGCGCGAGCTCAGCACCACGGTATCGCCGCGCTCGGCCGAAATGTG
The DNA here is from genome assembly GCA_035577325.1 of Bryobacteraceae bacterium. Classification (GTDB taxonomy): domain Bacteria; phylum Acidobacteriota; class Terriglobia; order Bryobacterales; family Bryobacteraceae; genus QHXW01. The sequence continues at coordinate 3,503 of DATLVQ010000165.1, forward strand.
CTTGTGGTTGTCCACGGCCACGCGCGAGAGCGCCGACATCGGCTCGCCCTGCGTGCCTGAAATCAGCACCGTCACCTTCGCCGGCGGCGCGTCCATGGCGTCCTGCGGTCGGATGAGAATGCCGTCGGGAATGCTCAACAGGCCCAGGCGGTGCGCGATTTCCGAAACCGACGTCATGCTGCGCCCGATGATGGCTACTTTGCGGCCAAACTCTTCCGAGATATCCAGAATCTGCTGGATGCGATGGATCGACGAGCTGAAACACGAGACCAGAATCCGGCGCTCGGCGCGATTGAAGATGTCTTCCATACGCGGCCGCACTGCTCGCTCCGATTCCGAATAGCCGGTGCGGTCGGCATTGGTGGAATCCGACATCAGCAGCAGCACGCCCCGCTTCCCGTAGTCGGCCAGGGTATGCAGATCGAACAATTCGTTGTCGGTGGGCGTCGGATCGACCTTGAAATCGCCCGTATGAATCACTACCCCGAGCGGCGTTGTGATGGCCAGCGCCACCGCGCTCACAATCGAGTGCGTCACATGCACGAACTCGATCTTGAACGGCCCGATTTCGACCCTCTGACCCGGCTTCACGGTGTTAAATTCGGCCTCTTCCGGAAGGTCGAATTCTTCCAGGCGGCGCTCGACAAGCGCCAGCGTAAACGCCGTTCCGTAGACCGGAACATTGAGATCCGTCAGAAAGAACGGCACCGCGCCGATATGGTCCTCGTGGCCGTGCGTCAGCAGCAATGCGCGGACATGCTGGCGGTTGTCGCGGAGGTAGGTCAGGTCAGGGGTGACGAAGTCCACGCCAAGCAGGTCGTCCTCCGGAAACATCATTCCGGAATCGATCACTAGGATGTCGTCGCCATAGCGCAGCGCCATCATGTGCATCCCGAACTCGCCCAAACCGCCGAGCGGGATCACTTGCAGTTTATTGATCAAAAGGGTTGCCTAAATAACAGTGTACAAGGTACTTGCCCCAAAATAGAAATGCTCACCCCGAAGGGTGAGCATTCAATCCCCCTGTTCTACCAGGGTGATGTTCGATGGGAGAATCATTTTCGACGGCATCGCAACCGTCAAAAACTTAGTGATTGGATATTAAATTCCGGGGCATATTCAAGTCAAGCAAAAAACCGGATGAAAAATATAGCTCCTAAGCATCAGTAGCTTAGGAACTTATGGCTCCGGAACATTTCCACAGGCTCCAGAAAAAAAGACTTGACACGTCATTTTCCGCCCGCCATTTCAGGGCTAAACTAAAGATAACCTTTGCTTTACTGATCGCTTAGATGGAGTGTAATCATGCGATCGGCCTCTCCCCCCGGCCCCCCGCGCCTCAGAAACGCCCGTATGCCGCCGTAGGCGAGGCCTGCGACGACAAAGAACGCTAGCAGTATCCCTATGAGTTCAAAGGCATTTATGACCAGATTCCCGATGTTGTCGCGGGCCGTTGGGACCCGCTCGTTCCAGGTGATGGCCGGCTCATACCGGACCTTGGCCAGCAGTCTTTCGGCATCGTCCGCGCTGCCCGGAGAAAGGATCACGGCCACCAGCGGACCCGCCCTTTTGGCCATGACACCGGAAATCCTCTGGAAATCCACAAGACGTTCACGGGCGATCTGGGGAGTGGGGTAGGAGAAGATCGCCAGCCCCAATTCTCCGCCCCGAGCCCGGAAACGGGCCAATTGGGCTTCAGCCCCCAAATGGAAGGCCGCCGTCGAGGGCGGAATGCCGGAATAGAACTTCTGCAAGGCCACCGGGCCGGTCACGTAGCGTTCGGAATTGGCAACCAGTTGATCCTTTGGGAGATAGCCGATCAGCACCGGCAGTGATGACTGGTCCAGGCTGGGCAGTGTCTGATAGAGTGCGTCGATTTCGCCCACATTGGGTTTGTAACCGTTAAAAAGCAGAACGTAGTTTCCATGAGCCACCATGAGCGATCCGGATGTTTCTACGGCCAGTTTTGCCACGGGCGAGGACTTGGCATCAGCCGGCCGCTGCCACTCGAACGCCGCCAATGCGCCCGTTGAGTCCTGAAGCCGGTAGGCAGTCGCCGTGAATTTCTGAACGCCCGACTCATATTGCGCCTGTTCGGCCTGCTGGAAGCCGTATTCGTCCCAAAGAGGGCGATCCGAGACCTCAACCGGCTGGACCACGGTGCGGTGAAACGCGCCGAACGTGTCAGGCCATATGCCTGCGAAGGCGAAAGCGGGCAGCAGGAAAGCAACGAGATATTTCATGTACAGATATCAGACGGCGCATCGAAGCCGCCGGTTCCGAGTCTCCCGCTCCTGGGCCTCCGCGGTCAAGCCCCTAATCGTTGTACCTGATCTTTTGATACCGCCAGCACGAACTGGCAGACGCTGTCGCCGGATGAAGAACACACCTGGCTGGTGCCTGAGCACGCGGACGAATATCGCGGGTTTTTCGGGATACCGGAAACGCTACGCCGCCAGTCTTAAGCGCGAGTTGCCGCGCATTCCCTTCGCGCCCGATTTCGATGGCGGGCAAAGAACTGGCGCGGCCGCCCATCTGGTGCGGATCAACCGTGATACGTTCGTCATGGCGCCGTGGAAACCACTCTCACAATTCTCCATCGCCATCACAATAAGGGCCCAATGTTGCGCGGCGGCGAATGCGCAGGCGGCATTCTCGTTAACCATCGGTGCCGGTTCTTAGATGGTCACAGGGCAGTGCGTGAAATGTGAGGAGAGAAAACGATTATGAAGGCTCTACTGCTTATCTGGTTGGCGTCATGTGCGGCCAGACCGTCGCCAGACAAACAACAACGGGAGCGCCCGCAGACGGCGAGCGCGAGCCGCCATTCAGAAGGGTCCCAAGCTAAACCCTCACGCTGAGTTGCCCGGGCGTGCCACAGGACTCGACAGGCAACTATCTTGTGGTCGCGGGCTCGGCCGTGAGTTGCACGTTCACCGCCAACCTCACGGCGTCCGGGACGACGGGTGCCACGGTCGCGCTGACCAGCTCGGATACGACCCGGATCACGGTACCGGCGAGCTTGACGATTCTGCAAGGGGCGATGGTGCCGGCGGCGTTCAATGTGATGGCAACACCGTAGTTACGCTACGGCCGAGCAAGGACTACCACCGAGATCCGCCAAGCGATGACGAGGCTCTCCGCGAGCTTCACGCCAGCCTTCGAGCGCACCATCGCCCCACCACCACAGCCACCGAGTCTATTGCGTTTTCGATCATGAGCCAGATCAGCAAGAACCCGAAGCCGATCACGAGGCCGCCGAGCAGGAGCCTGTCGAGCACTAGTCCCAAAGCCTCTTCACCGGTCGCCCGTTGGGTTCTCCCACGCTTCGTGTATTCGCGCCATGGTGATGTGGTAGCTCGCCCAATAACCAAAGGCCGCGCCACCGACAAAGGCGGATGCCACCGCCATGCCGACCAAGTGCCTCATCAGCAGATTGATCATTGACGGCCTAAAGAATGTCACACTTTCGTAACATTGGCCATCCCCCTATTTGGGGGCGGTACCCTCGCGTTTCGGCTTACGCCCCGTGGCACTTCTTGTACTTTTTGCCGCTGCCGCAGGGGCAGGGGTCGTTGCGGCCGACTTTATCGCCCTTGATCACCTGCTTGTTGCTGCCATTTGAGCTGCCGTCGCCGCCGACCATCTGCAGCTCGGCCAGTTCCTTTTCCTTCTTGCGCTGGATGTTGCGGGTGAAGTCCTCGATGGAAGTCTGGGCGATGGAGCGCTGTTGTTGGGTTTCGGTGGCATCCGGCGCCTCCTCTTCTTCGCCCTCGTAGCCGTCTTCATCCACATTGAAAGGCAGCTGCGGGCGTCCGCCCTGACCGGGCTCCTGAGCTATCTGAAGAAAAAAGAGCAACCGCACGGTTTCGTCTTCGATGCGGTCCATCATGGCCTCGAAGAGATCGTAGGATTCCTTCTTGTATTCGACCAGCGGGTCTTTCTGCCCATAACCGCGCAGGCCGATGCCTTCCTTGAGGCTGTCAATCGAGAGCAGGTGGTCTTTCCACTGATCGTCGATGACCTTGAGCATGATCCAGCGCTCGCTCTGGCGCATCAGGTCAGAGCCGATGAGGTCTTCCTTCTGCTGATACTTTTGCGCCAGCTGCTCGAAGAGCACATCCTCGATAGCTTCCCGCTGCAGGCCGGCTAGTTCGTTGATGTCGATTTTGTGGCCGAACTGGTTGAGAACGTCCTGCCGCAAGCCGCTCAGATCCCATGTGTCCGGATGCGAACCGGTGGAGCAACGAAGGTCGATGAACGTGGCGAGCGCGCCGCGCACCATCTCCATCACGTGTTCCTTTTGATCCATGCCCTCAAGGAGCGCCCGGCGCAAGCCATAGACGGCCTTGCGCTGCTTGTTCATGACGTCGTCGTACTCGATGAGGTGCTTGCGGGCCTCGAAGTTCTGAACTTCGACGGCTTTCTGGGCCGCCGCGATGCGCTTGGTGATGAGGCGCGACTCGATGGGCACGTCTTCTTCCATGCCCAGGCGCAGCATAAGATTCTGCATGCGCTCGCCGCCGAAGATGCGCAGCAAGTCATCCTGCAGCGAGAGATAGAAACGCGAACTGCCGGGATCGCCCTGGCGGCCGGCGCGTCCGCGGAGCTGATTATCGATGCGGCGGGACTCGTGCCGCTCCGTGCCGAGAATGTGCAGACCGCCCAGCGCGACGACTTCATCGTGCTCCTGGTCGGTCTCCTGCTTGTATTTCAGCAGCGTGGCGTCCCACTCGATGCGCTCCGGAGTGCCGACGCCGCTGATCTGCAACTTATCGGGGTCCTTGCCCTGCTTGCGCAGAGCTTCCTTGGCCATGAACTCCGGATTGCCGCCAAGCAAAATATCCGTTCCGCGGCCGGCCATGTTGGTGGAAACGGTGACGGCGCCTTTGCGGCCCGCCTGCGCCACGATCAGAGCCTCGCGCTCATGATGCTTGGCATTCAGCACTTCATGCTGGACGCCCATGCGCTTAAGCAGCCCCGCCAGCCGCTCGGATTTCGAGACCGAGATGGTGCCCACCAAAACGGGCTGGCCTTTTTCCTGCAGCGCTTTGATCTCTTTGGCGGCGTTCCGGAATTTCTCCTCTTCAGTTCGGTAGACAACGTCCGAATTTTCGATGCGGATCATCGGCCGGTTGGTGGGGATCACGGTGACATCGAGGTTGTAGATCTTCTGGAACTCGGCCGCTTCGGTTTCCGCCGTACCCGTCATGCCGGCCAGCTTCTTGTACATCCGGAAATAATTCTGGAAGGTGATGGTGGCGAGCGTCTGATTCTCGCGCTCGATTTTGACGTTTTCCTTGGCCTCGACAGCCTGGTGCAACCCATCCGACCAGCGGCGACCGGGCATGAGGCGGCCGGTGAACTCGTCAACGATGATCACCTGGCCATCCTTAACCACGTAATCCTTGTCGCGGTGGAACAGCGTGTGCGCCTTGAGCGCCTGCTCGACATGGTGCTTCCACTCGATGTTGGCCATGTCGTAAATGTTGGGCACATTGAGCAGCTTGGCGACCTTGTCGTAGCCCTCTTCGGTCAGGCCGACCGCGCGATGCTTCTCATCGATCGTGTAATCGCCAGTGGTGTATTTTTCTCCGGGCTCCTTGCCCTCGATCTCCTCACCGCGCACCAGCTTGGGGATGATGCGGTTCACCTTGTAGTACTTGTCGGTGGATTCCTCGCTTGGCCCCGAGATGATCAGGGGCGTGCGCGCTTCGTCGACCAGGATCGAGTCCACTTCGTCGACGATGGCGAAGTTGTGCTCACGCTGGACGCAATCCTCGATGCGAAACTTCATGTTGTCGCGGAGGTAATCGAAGCCGTACTCGTTGTTGGTGCCGTAGGTAATGTCGCAGTTGTAAGCTTCTTTGCGTTCCTCGTCATCCAGATCGTGCACGATGATGCCGACCGACATGCCCAGGCCCTTGTAGATGCGGCCCATCCACTCCGCGTCGCGATGCGCAAGGTAATCGTTGACGGTGACGACGTGTACGCCCTTACCCTCGAGCGCGTTCAAATAAACGGGCAGTGTGGCCACCAGCGTCTTTCCTTCACCAGTGCGCATTTCCGCGATTCTTCCGCGATGCAGAACCATGCCGCCGATCAACTGAACGTCGAAGTGCCGCATGTTGAGGAAGCGGCGCCCGGCTTCGCGTACGACGGCGAAGGCTTCGATGAGCAGGTCGTCGAGGGTGGCGCCCTGCGCGAGGCGTTCGCGAAACTCGATCGTCTTGGCGGCGAGATCGATGTCGGATAGCTGCTTGAGCTCGGGTTCCAGCTCGCCGATGGCCACAATGGTCGGACGGAGCGCTTTGATTTCGCGCTCAGTCTTCGTGCCGAAAATTTTAGCCAGAACGGCGTCGATCATACAGGTGATCTCTTAGGAAGGGGAACCGACTTCTATTTTAGCGCAGGCCGAGGGTTTCTCAACGGCGAGACGCTGAGACGCCGAGGACACCAGGGTTCGGGTGGCCTTGGTTATGCGATCGGAAAGGCAAGGCTGGAGTTGAAAAAAAGCACACAGTTCCATTTGTTTCGACACACGGGCCGATGGCGGCTGCAGGCACCCTGGCTCTCTAGCCACCAATTAGTTGACATACTGGTTGGTACCGGTGCTCCCGTGGATTCGATAGGCTCCTTCAACGCCAAGACTCATTTTGCTGCCCTATTGGAGCGAGTCTCGAGGGGCGAGAGCATTCAAATCACGCGTCGCGGCGTTCGCGTGGCCGTTCTGGTGCCGGCCAAACCTCAGGCCAAAGACCCTAGAGAGGTGATGGAACAGATCCCGGAAACTCCGGAAAGGCGACCGGCTTGGCGGCCTGAGCATACGGAAGCTTTCGAAGAGGGCCGTCGATTTTGAGCCGTTGCGTTCTGGATGCGTCCGTGACGGCACCCTGGTGCTTCGCCGATGAGACCACGGCTTAGCCGAAGACAGCCTTGACTTTGATAATCGCAGTTCCCTATAAAGTAGAAACGAGGTATCCAAAAATGCATCGAATCGCCCTGGCTGCGCTCCTGTTATGCGCGGTTTTGTTCAGCCAAACTACGAAGAAGAAGAGCGTTGCACCGCATCGTTCGCACCGGGCAGTAGCCGCGGACGCATTACACTGGGGTCCACCTCCAGCGGATGCAATTCAAGGTCAGCCGCCAGCAGACCTGCCTCCACTGCGCACACAGATCGCGGTAGTAGACGGAGATCCAAGCAAGCCCGGAGTTCCATTCGTCGTACGCCTGAAGTCACCGGACGGTGAGGTAGTTCCACCACATTGGCACCCGACGGATGAACACGTCACGGTCCTTCAGGGCACCTTTGTGCTGGCGGACGGCGAAAAATATTCTGAGAGTGGCGGGACCGAGCTCAACGTGGGTGCATATGTTGCGGTGCCCAAGCGCATGTGGCATTACGGACACGTGAAAGGCGAGACGATCCTGCAGGTGCACGGTATCGGACCGTTCGTGCTTAACTTCGGACCGATTCCCGAGGGGCCATCGAAGCCGCCTGCCGATTAGTACAGGCGTTCATCGCCGACGATCAGTTCAAAATCGCCAATTTCCGCAGCAGACTGAAGTCCTGTAACATTTTGGCCGTCCCCATGACAACGGACGTCAGCGGGTCTTCGGCGAGCGAAACCGGGAGATTGGTTTCCGATTGGATGCGCTTGTCGAGATTTTTCAGTAACGAACCGCCGCCGGTCAGCACGATGCCGCGGTCGCTGATGTCCGCGCTCAGCTCTGGCGGTATGCGTTCGAGCGCCACGCGAATGGCCTGAACGATCGACGATACGCATCCGGATAGCGCCTGCCGGATTTCTTCCTCACGAACGGAAACGGTTCTGGGGATGCCTTTCAGGACGTCCCGCCCTTTGACTTCCATAATGGCGGGCCGTTCCGTCGGATAAGCCGAGCCCACCTCTGTCTTGATAGCTTCGGCGGTGCGCTCGCCGATCACCAGGTTGTGCTCGTGTTTCAGGTGCTCGATGATTTTCTCATCCATCAGGTTGCCGGCGACCCGCACGGACCGTGAGTAGACGATACCGGATAGAGAGATCACCGCAATATCGGTCGTCCCGCCACCGATATCCACCACCATGTTGCCGGTCGCCTCGGTCACCGGCAGCCCGGCGCCGATCGCCGCGACCATGGCTTGGTCAACCAGGTGTACTTCACTGGCTTTGGCGCGATAGGCCGCATCCAGCACCGCGCGTCTTTCCACATCCGTAGTTTCACTCGGGATGCCCATAACGATCCGCGGGTGCACCAGGCGCTTCCTTTGATGGGCCTTTTGAATGAAACTCTGTAACATTTCTTCCGCCGCGTCGAAATCGGCGATTACGCCGTCGCGCATCGGCTGGATGGCCACCATGTATCCGGGGGTGCGGCCCAGCATCTCTTTTGCGTCTTTGCCGACGCTTTCGACCTTTCCCGTCTTCTTGTTAAGAGCGACGATGGAAGGTTCGTCGACCACGATGCCTTTGCCGGTGGCGTACACCAGGGTGTTCGCAGTGCCGAGGTCGATCGCGAGATCGGAAGAAAACATGCGGAAAAATGAGCGGCCGTTCATTGGACTGTTACGAAATTAACTGGCTTAACAAAAGATGGCAAGGTTGGATATGGTTAACCCCCGGCTATTAACAAATGGGCGGGTGACGACAATCTGCTCACCGCAAGAACCTCAGACGACGGCTACCGCGAACGTGCCACGCGGAGGTTTGCAAAATATCCGCCCGATCCCTCCCCTACCCAGACTCCGAGAGATCCGTCAGTTCGATCGCTGAGTTCTTTGACAACCAGACAGGGCGCCGTTGCGCCATTCACGAAGACGCTCACTTTGGGGCGCTCGACAACGATACGGGCGTGAAACCACGCGTCGCCATCGGGCTCCGGGACTACCGCCCGTTCGTACTCGCCGGGGTGTTGCGACCGTAGAACATGCCACTGCCACTTCGGATGAGAAACGTACTGCACGGCATGGCTGTGGCGCTCCGGGTCGGCCGCGCGAAAGTTGAATGGCCTGAAGTACACCGCATCGTGGGTTTCCGCGTCCTTTACGCGGAATGCGATGCCGACAAAACTGCCCTGCACCGGCTGGCTGCGACCCAGTATGTCGATGTCGATGACGCCGTTGGCGAAGTCATAGCCGTCGAGCCACACCAAGCCCATACCGGCGCCCTCGCTGAGCTTCAGCGCGCGCTTTCCCTTGGCGTCCACAACCGATGCCGTGCGGTTGGCAATCTTCCACCGCGGATCTTGACCGACAGCGGTCAGGTCGAGGGCTTCCGGTGGCTGGGCGCTTGCCGTAGCCGTCAGACACGCGAGGACGGCAATTAGACGCAGTCTGCCCTGTTGGTTTCGATTCATAACGTAATTTTAGCGGCCTGAGCCACCCTGCGCGTTGTAAACAATTAAAGCAGTCGGCGCGTCCGGCCTTCGTTTGGTCAACAGGCACGGCCCAGATAGACCCGCGCGCGCCACGGCCTATGTCGTGATACAAGAGTACACATGCTCCGCCGCACGTTTCTGCAAGCTACGTCGGGCGTCGCGCTCGCCGCGGCTGCGACTGGGCCCGGAGAGGGCATCCGGCTGGGGTTCGACACTTTTTCCATCCGCGATTTTCGCTGGCGGGATATCCAGCTTCTGGATTACGCCGCCGGCTTGAAGATCGACACAATCCAGCTTTCGAGCCTCGACGATTACGAAAGCCTCGACCCCGCGCACCTGGCGAAAGTGAAGGAGCACGCGGACCGCGTAGGCATCACGATCGATGCGGGGATCGGCTGCATCTGCGACATATCGAAAAGTTGGGACAAGAAAGAGGGCACTCCGGCCGCGTACCTGCGCAAGGGATTGGGCGTGGCAAAGTCCGTGGGCGCGCGCGCCATGCGATGCAACATGGGGTCGCGCGAGGACCGTCCAAATCTGGAACGCTGCATGGACGCGACCGTGAAGGCGCTGCAATCAGTGCGGGCGGAGG
>DATLVQ010000166.1:0-6168 GCA_035577325.1 Bryobacteraceae bacterium
GCTGCTGGCGAAGATTTTTGCGCGGCTGCCGACTGGAGGCGGCCTGCTGATCGCGGAGAAGCTGCTGGCCGAGGACAAGTCCGGGCCGACTCCGGCGCATATGCAGTCACTCAACATGCTGGTTTGCACCGAGGGCACAGAGCGCACGCTCGGCGAGTATCGCACGCTACTCGAAACCGCGGGCTTTCGTGACGTGCAGGGACGCTTTACAGGAGCCCCGCTCGACGCAGTGCTGGCAATCAAGAAATAAAACGAATTAGTGGTTCAGCACAGCCGACTTCACCGCAAAGTTCAATACGGCGCTGGGGGCGACGCCTAAGAAGAACGTTCCGAGCGCGGGCAGCACTAGCGCGGCTTTCATGCCGCCGCCCAGCGGCTCCGCGAGAGTGGCGGCTTCGCTCGGCTCGTGCATATACATGACCACCAGGATGCGCAGGTAATAATACGCGGCGACGGCGCTGTTCAGCAGGCCGAGCACGGTCAGCCATACCAGATTCGATTGCAGCGCCGCTTTGAAGATAAAAAATTTCCCGAAGAAACCGCCGGTGAGCGGAACGCCTATCAGCGAGAGCAGAAAAATAGTGAGCAAGGCGGCGGTGAACGGCTGACGCGCGGCGAAGCCCGAGAAATCGTCCACCTTGAGAAAACGCTCGCCTTTCCCCGAGAGATGCGCGACCACGGCGAAAGCGCCGATGTTCATGAGGGCGTACGCCGCGAGATAGAACATGGCGGCGGCGGTGCCGGTTTCAGAGCGCGCGGCGAGCGCTACCAGCACGTATCCGGCGTGCGCGATGGAACTGTAAGCCAACAGGCGCTTGACGTTGGTTTGCGTGAGCGCGCCGAAGTTGCCGATGGTCATCGAGAGCAGCGCCGAGAGCCAAACCAGCGGCTCCCAACCGGATCCAATCGGCTCGAACGCTCCCATGAAAATCCGGAGGAAGACGGCGAACGCGGCGGCTTTGGGTCCGGCCGACATGAAGGCCGAGATGGGCGTGGGCGCACCCTGGTAAACGTCGGGGGCCCAGACTTGGAATGGCGCGCCCGACACCTTGAAGCCCAGGCCGACGAACATCAGGGCCGCGGAGAAACCGACGAGTATCGATGACGGCGCCAGGTCGCGCGAAATAAGTGCGCCGCGGATCGCGGCAAGGTTCGTCGAACCGGTAAGCCCGTAGATCCACGCGATGCCGTAAAGGAAAAACGCCGTGGCAAACGATCCCAGCAGGAAATACTTCAGCGAAGCCTCGTTAGCGCGCTTGTCGTCGCGGAGATAGCCCGCCAGGACATAGGACGCGATGGAAGAAATCTCCAAGCCGATGAAGATGATGATCAGCTCGTTGGCCGCCACCATCACGCATTGGCCGACCACGGAGAACAAAATCAGCGCGTGATATTCGCCCGTCTCGGCGCCTTCACGCTCGAGAAAACGGTACGATGCCAGCACCACGAGAATGCCAACGCTAATGACGAGCACGCGGAAGAAAGCGGCAAAGCCATCGGCCATGAGCATGCCGGAAAACGCGGGACCGGGCGAGTTGTAAGCCGAGACTGCGGCCAGGAGTGCCGCCGCCAGGCCCGCAATCGAAATATGTCCGTACAGTTTCGACCAGCGCCGCCCGGCCAAGGGCTCGACGACCATGAGCAGCGCGCCCACGGCAATAAGAACGGTTTCGGGCAGAAAGCGCAGCAGCTCGACCGATTTGGGGAAGAAATCAGCGGGCATGCGGGGCCTCGCGGGCGGTGAGGTAAGGCGCGGACGGCGGCAGTGCCACGTGAAACCGCACGTTCATCTTTGATTGTTCGAGGATGGCGGCGTTCGTTCGCGTGACGGGCGGCAGGAAGCTGGCGGTGTAGACGCCCATCCAAACCATCATGGCGATGAGCGGCAGGACGGCGGCCCACTCACGGCCGCCCAGATCGTGCATGTGAGAAGCGACTTCGCCGGGCGTATCGCCATAGAAGACGCGCTGGTAGAGCCACAACATGTAACAGGCCGAGAGAATTACACCGATGGCGGCGTAGACGGCCCAGCGGAAATTGGCTTGCGCGGCGCCTTGTAGCACCAGATATTCGCCCACGAAATTGTTGAGCATGGGCAGGCCGATGCTCGCGAGCGTGGTGATCAGAAAGATGGTGGACAGCCAGGGCGCGGGCGTGGCCACACCGCCGTAGTCCGCAATTTCGAGCGAGTGCCTTCGCTCGTAGAGCAAGCCGACCAGAACGAAGAGCGCGCCGGTCGAGATGCCGTGATTCAGCATCTGGTAAACCGCGCCATCGAGACCCAGCTGCGTGAAACTGAAAACGCCCAGAACGACGAAACCCAGGTGGCTGACCGACGAATACGCCACCAGCTTTTTCATATTGGGCTGCACCATGGCCACGAGCGCGCCATAGATGATGCCGACTATGGCGAGTACGACGATCCAGGGAGCGCAGGTGCGCGAAGCTTCGGGAAACATCGGCAGGCAGTAGCGCACCAGGCCGTAGGTTCCCATTTTCAGCATCACGGAAGCCAGCATGACGGAACCGGCCGTGGGCGCTTCGACGTGCGCATCCGGGAGCCACGTGTGCAGCGGAAACAGCGGGACTTTGATGGCGAAGGCGACGAAAAACGCCAGGAATAGCAGCAACTGCTCCGATGAAGTGAACGAGAGCCTGCCGCTGGTGAACATATCGAGAATGGTGGTGTAGTTGAAGGTCCCGGCACGGTTGTAAAGGTAGATGATGGCGGCCAGCATCAGGACGGAGCCGGCCATGGTGTAGAGGAAAAATTTCACTGCGGCGTAAATGCGGCGCTCGTGGCCCCAGATGCCGATCAGGAAGTACATGGGCACCAGCGAGATTTCCCAGAACGCGTAGAACAGGAAAAGATCGAGCGCCGCGAACACGCCGATGAGTCCGAACTCGAGCAGCAGCAGGAAGGCGAAAAATTCCTTCACGCGCTTGTCGATGGAGCGCCACGAGATCAGAACGCAGATGGGCGTGAGAAAAGCCGAGAGGATCACGAGCCAGAGGCTCAGGCCGTCGATCCCGACGTGGTAGTGAATTTCGGGCGAGGGAATCCAGATTACGTCGGTCGCGAACTGCGCGCCGGGCGCGCCTCTGCGCAGGCCAGTGCCGAGGCCGATGGATAAGATAAATGTGAGCAGCGCTACACCGAGCGCGACGGCACGAGCGGCCTTCGGTTTTTCGCGCGGCGTCAGTAGAATAACCAGGAATCCCGCAAGCGGCAGGGCGAGGACCAGATTGAGCAGCGTCATCGCGCGGCTCCAATCAGGCTCAGGGTCACCACCAGGATTACCGAACCGAATAGCACCCAGGTGGCATAGCTGCGGATATTTCCCGATTGAAGCAGCCTCAGCAGGCCGCCAATGCCCTGCGATTGGGACCCGATACCGTTGACCGCGCCATCGATCAGCCCGGCATCGACACTGCGCCATAGCACCACACGCGAGACAGCAACTACGGGCTTGACGAGAGCGGCATCGTAGATCTCATCCACGAAATACTTGTTGTAGATCAGGCGGTAGAACGCGCCGGCTCGGGCGGAGATGGAATCGGCAAGCTCCGGTTTCGCGATGTACATAACGTACGCCACAAGAATGCCGACGACACCGGCAGCGACGGAAATCGCAACCAGCGAGAATTCCTCAGGGGCGTCGGCCGCAGGAAAGAAAGTTTCGAGCCACGCGGGAATGCGAATGAAGCCACCCACCAAAGAGAGCAGCGCGAGCGCGGCCAGCGGGATGGTCATCGACGGGGGTGATTCATGGGGGTGCTGGTGGCCGCGATACTCGCCGAAGAACGTCAGGAACATGGCGCGGAAAACGTAAAAGGCCGTCATGCCCGCGGTAATAGTGCCGATCCAATACATCCACGGCGCGCGATGGTAAGCGGCCACGAGAATGGCATCCTTGCTGAAAAATCCGGACGTGAACGGCACGCCGGAGATGGCCACGGCGGCGGCCATTAATGTCCAGAACGTGAGGGGGATTTTCTTGCGCAGGCCGCCCATATGGCGCATATCCTGCTCGCCCGAGAGCGCGTGGATGATGCTGCCCGCGCCGAGAAACAGAAGCGCCTTGAAGAACGCGTGCGTCATCAGATGATAGATGCCGCTCGAAAATGCGCCGGCGCCCAAGCCCAGGAACATGTAGCCGAGCTGCGAGACGGTTGAATAGGCAAAGACTTTCTTGATATCGTTCTGCGCCAGGCCAATGGTAGCGGCGAAGAAAGCCGTGAACAGGCCGATATAGGCCACCCATGCGAGCGCCGTGGGCGCCTGCAGGTAAATGGGGAACGAGCGCGCGACCATGTAGACGCCGGCGGTAACCATGGTAGCGGCGTGGATCAAGGCAGAAACCGGCGTGGGGCCTTCCATGGCGTCCGGCAGCCACACGTACAACGGAAATTGCGCGGACTTGCCGCAAGCTCCAATCAGCAGGAGCAGGGCGATGGTGGTGAGAACTCCTTCTGGCTTGTTGGCGGCTGCCGGGAACACGGTCGCGAAGTTGAGCGAGCCGAATTGCACCACGATCATGAGCATGGCGAGCGAGAAGCCGAAGTCGCCAATGCGATTCACGATGAACGCTTTGTTGCCGGCGTTGGTCGCGCTCTTCTTGTGGAACCAGAAGCCGATCAGCAGGTAGCTGCACAGGCCCACGCCTTCCCATCCGACAAAAAGCAGCAGGTAGTTGGCGGCCAGCACCAGCGTCAGCATGAAAAACATGAACAGGTTGAGATAGGCGAAGAAGCGGTAGTAGCCGCCCTCATGCGCCATGTAGCCGGTGGAATAAATGTGGATGAGCGAGCCGACGCCGGTGACGACCAGCAGCATGACGGCGGTGAGACGATCGACGGTGAAGTCGCAACCCACACGGAAACCGCCGGCTACGATCCAATCGAAATAATGCTCGGTGGTGGGCGCATCGCCCAACGACAGCACAGCCTTGAGCGCCCAGACGAACGAAAGCAACACGCTGCCGATGGCGATCGCGTTGACTGCTGCTTTCGAGAAGCGGCGGCCGAAAATCCCGTTGATCAGGAAACCCGCGAATGGCAGTGCGGGGACGAGCCAGAGTTGTTGCATTCCGCGTTTCTATAACGCTGATTCGCCCGGAGCAGCTAGGTCGATCCCGGCGCGAAGCGTTTCGGCGTTCAGTTTTTCATGCTGTTCACTTCGTCGACGTTGAGCGTCGAGCGATTCTTGAATACGGTCAAGATGATGGCCAGCCCAACTGCGGCCTCCGCGGCCGCAACCACCATGACGAAGAAGGTAAAGATGTGCCCGTTCACCTGTTTGAGCTGATAGGAAAACGCGACGAAACTCAGATTGACGGCGTTCAGCATCAGCTCGATCGACATGAATATCGTAATGACGCTCTTGCGAAATAGAAATCCCGCGACGCCCAGCGAAAAAAGCACGGCGCTCAAGATGAGATACCAGACCAGCGGCACACCTGTCATTACGGCAGCTCCTTGCGCGCCAGCACGACCGCGCCTACGATGGCGATCAGAATCAGAACCGATGTAACTTCAAACGGCAGCAGGTAAGTAGTGAACAGCGCCATACCCACGCTCTGCGCGGTGCCGCCCTGAAACACGCCGAAGCGCACGATCGCGCCGGCGGGATAGAGGCGCTGGATGAAATAGCTGGCCAGCGCGAGGAAGGCAACCAGCAGCGGCATGCCCAGCAACTGCGCCATCAGTGAGCGCCCGCGCTTGGATTCGACGCCCGCGTTCAACAGCATGATGACAAACACAAACAGCACCATGATGGCGCCCGCGTAAACGATGATCTGCGCCATGGCGATAAACTCCGCGCCCAAAAGCAGGTAAAGAACGGCAAGAGATCCCATCACGCCGATGAGCGAGATGGCGCTCGAAATCGGATGGGTCTGCATCACAACGTTGACCGCGCTGACGACGGCGATGATGGCGAAAATGAGGAAGAGAATGACGTCCATTCAGCTTGTCCACGCGACCACAAACGCGGTCACCAGCAAATTCAGTAGTGCAACCGGAAACAGGACTTTCCACGCAAAGCCCATCAGCTGGTCATAGCGGAAGCGCGGGAGAGTGCCACGGACCCATATGAAGACAAAGAGAAGCGAGCCGACTTTGGCTCCAAACCAGAACAGCGGAATCAGCACCTGCTGAAACGGCGGC
>DATLVQ010000167.1:0-4319 GCA_035577325.1 Bryobacteraceae bacterium
CATTGCGATCGAGCAGTTCGGTGGGAACGACAATCCCGATCGTGGTGACGCTTACAAAGGCGCCTGCACCGATGCGCTCTCGAAATGCGCCAGCTACTTAGGAATCGGCATGGACGTTTACAAGGGGCTGCACGATGAACGCACCCGAGACGGGAGCGGCGCTCACCAGAACGGATCGAGGTCCACAGCGTCACAGCCCGCTCCGAGACCAGCATCGATGCCGAACAGAACGCAGAGCCGGAACGCCGCGCCCACCGGCCTCACGAGTCGGAACATGGCTGCACGCTTCACCAGCATGCGGAGCGTCTTGGGAGTGCCTGAATACGGCGACATTCTCGGCCGGCAGGGCTATCGCGAAGTGACCAACATCCCGAGTCTTGAAAAGGCGCGCGACGTCTACCGGATGTTGGTGGACGCGTTCCGTGCGCACTTCGGAAAGGCAAAGCGAACTCTTGGGAACGCCGAGTACGTGAAAATCCTAAGCGAGTTGCGGCTCAACCCCAAGGCGAAGCTCAATCCTGACCAGGCGGTACGGGTTTTCAACCGCATGGAGGAGACTCTCAATGCCAGAACATGACAATCGCTGCGGAGCGGCGGTCGCCGAGATCACGGCCCTAACAGAACTTGCAAAAGACTTCACGCTATTTCAGATCGAAGAGAGTTTGGTGCTTCTGGCAGAGTCGGCCGAAGAGGAAGGGCTTACGCCGGAGATCGAGCGGGCGCTGACCGTTTACCTGGAGGGAGCGGCTGAAAAACGCGACCGCGTGGCCGACTTCATCCACTTCTGCGAAGCGATGGCCGAGTTGGCCAAGGCCGAAGGGAAGAGGCTGCAAACCCGGCAGAAGCACTTCGAAGCGACAGCCGAGCGCGTGAGCGCCATGGTGCTGCGCGTCCTGGACTACCTGGGGGGTGAAGAAGTTGGAGGGCCGAACGAACACTCTCAAGAAGAGGAAGTGCCCGCCCTCGGTCAGGATCATTGACGAAGCCAAGGTTCCCGCCGAGTTCAAGAACATCACCGTGACGCTACCGCTGCCTCAGTGGCAAGATCTTCTCGCAGGCAGCGGAGAGGAATTTCGGAAAGCTGTTCTATCCGGCATCCGCAAGCAGGAGACATCGGTGGAGTTGGAGGCAATCAAGCAGGCGCTGAACCTCGAAAGGGCTGTGGAAGGAGCGGACCTCGTTATTAATCGGTTCAAACTGCAGGTGGTCTGAGCGATCTCGGAATGCCCGACCACCACCTGTCGGAAGATAGCGTTATGCGTTCCGCAGAAGCATTTCTACGGGCTAGCGACTTCTCGCTCATCTGGATTGCCTCCGGGTTCCCGACGATCCAGGGTTGGGCGGATGTAACCGCGATTCACAGGAGTAACCAAACAAACGATAAGGGGGGCTGCTGTCGCCTGGGCGCGCCCTATGGGGAACAGCGATCAAGAGCGCGGCGCGTTTCGTCGATCCGTCCGTGGCCGAGACGCTCGCGGAGTTCGAGGGCCGCGGTGAGACGCTGGCGAGCAAGGTCGATCTCGCCGAGCAGCAGGTGGGCCACGCCGCAGAAGTGGAGACCGTCAGCCTTTCCCCAGGCGTATTGACAGTCCGGCTGCTCCGAGCGGTCGAGCGCATTGCGGGCGTTTTGAAGGGCTTTGTGTGCGTCTCCGACAGCGATGAGTGTTTCGGCGAGGGCGAGGCGGAGGTCGATAGAGTGTCTTCCGAAGCCACACGTGTCCGCCAACAGGATGCCGGCTTTCGCCCCGGACAGGGCTTGGGCGTAATCAGCCAAATGGTGCTGGAGCTCAAGGGACGAACGGTAACAGCGGAGCCGGAGTTCGACCACACCGGAGCGGTTCGCGAAATCCTGGGCGTCCCGAAGATACTGGGAAGCTTGGGCTGGAACATCTGCACAGAGGAGACAAGCGAGGATAGCGTTGCAGCGGCAGAGAAGGCCGTTATAGGCCGTTACTAACGAATATTCCCGATTGGCCTCTATTTGGCGGCGTGCGCCGGGCCGGTCGCCGTGGAGCATCCGGCACTCGGCTTCCCAGATGCCCAGTAAGCCGAGAAGCGGTCCACCTTCCCGTTTGACGAATCGTTGGAAATTCCCCATTAGGGCGGCGATGTATCCCAAAAAGGACTGCACACTTGCTCGATTGGCACTACTTTGGATTTTGGACGCTAGTGCGATTTCGCAGTACTCAAGAGCCTGAGGGAAGTGCCCGGCGAGCATTTCGACGTCAGCGAGAATCTGACAGGCGTCGGATTCGTCATCGGGGTATGGTTCTTCATTCGATCGGCGGCAACAGAGAAACGCTCGGCGTGCCCTGTCCAGGTCACCCATGTTCTTTAGGAACTGACCAAGTTCGTTGAGGAGCAAGCATTGGTCGCGCAAAGCCAGATGAGGCTGAAGGACGGAAAACTCATCCCTCGGGAAGAAGCGTTCAAGGATGCGTAGACCTCGGCTGTTTTCCCCCAGCACCCAGCCGAGGTTCTCAAAGCCACCCATCCCCTTCCGATACAGCTCTAACGCTTCCTGAACACGTCCAGCGAGCAGACTCTGCTCAATCAGCAACTCATATTGGTCCAGAATTAACGGGTCACTTGGCTTTGTCTCTGACCGGTTCTCGAGCTGGGAGCCAGCCTGCCGCGCACGGACTCGTGGACAGCTTCCGCCTTTGTTCCTAGAAGATTACGGAAGAACTCGCGAAGGAAGGGGTGAGCGGAATAGATAACCTGCTGATCGGTTTTGTAACGAAATACCAGCCCGATCGTCCGGAGCTTCTCCAAATGCTTCGACAACTGGTTATCCGTGAGGCCGGCGAGAGCCCCGGCCACCTCTCCGCCGCACTGCGCGATCCAACCAACAAGCTCGACCTTGACACCTCGCGGAAATAGCGCTAAGCGTGCGAGGAGGTCACGTTCGATGGCGCTAAGCGCCTTGGCGTACTGCTCCAGGATGCGGCTGAGCCGTCGGGCCTTGCGATCAGTGTCCTTAGCATCATCCATCGAGAACTGCGGTGCATGGTCGGGATTGCCGCCCGCGAAGTTGGCTAGATAGGAGCCCAGAACGGCTACGGAAAGGGCGTGATAGAACCCGCATACGTTCATCGGTTCGATCAGCCGTGCTAGCACGTCGTCATCGCCTTTCACACCCCAGGCCCGTAGCACGTCAAGAGCAACCGGACGTTCGAGATCGTTGAGTTCGAGGGCGCGGTACCCGGCGCCGGCCCATCCGTCGAGATCTACCAGGGGGAACCGAGACGTGACTAGGGCACGAGCAGCCCCTACGCCACCGGCTACCGCGCGGAGCAGGCGCTTCAGTTGCAGATCTTCGAGCGCGCCGCGGCGATGGTGGCCTTCTTCGCTCTGGACACGCTCCAAACCATCGAGGATCAGGACATGCGGTAAGTCGCCGGATAGCGCCAGTTGCAGGCGTTCGAGCGTTCCACCGGCGGGCGAATCCTTCTCACCGGTGAAATATGTGTAAGCGGCCCGCAGAAAGGCGTCCGTCTGAGGTTCTTCGTAAAAGGACCAGACAAAGATCCCCTCGTGGTCCGAGAGGGCTGCTTCATGTAGAACTTTGTCAACGAGTGCGGTCTTGCCAGTTCCGCCCGCCGCGACGAGGGAGACAACGCGGTCTGGAGTGACAGGGGAGCCGAGCCAGTCCGTCAACTCTTGAAGCCTAACCGCGCGACCTCGGAAATGCTGCGCCGGTTGCAGGGCGTGGCAAAACAGTGGACGCCAGGCCCGGGCCGCCGAGGTGGGGGCAGTGCCTCGCCGTCGTTCGCCAAAGTTGGCGAGCGTGATAGCAACATGCTTAGCGAGTTCATCTGGGCCGGCGAACGTATTCCGAACCCCTACGGTTTCCAAGTAAGCCTTGAACTCCTTCAGTTTCTGAACTGCCTCGAAGATTCTCGGTGCGTTTTCCGGCGGCTCCGAAACCAGCCGGTCCTGTTCCTTGGCCTCCGTCCAAGGGGCCTTGGGATCGACCAGGAAGGCAAACACCGGCTTTGCGGCGCGAATCGCGGCACGGACCTCGAGCCAGGTGATGGAGCGTTCTCCATCGCCGCCAAAATCCGGTGGCGGGACGTAGCCGTAACGGTGCGCAACAATGCAGACCACTGCGTCCGCTTCGGCCGCCATGCGCATGCATTCACTCGCTGGCTGACCGGATTGCGCCGAAAAGGTCTCAATCGCGATGGGCAGATTTTCGAGGCGCAACACGGCGTCGCGTACCTTATCGCGATATTCGCGCAAATCGACCGCAGTGGACGATATGAAGATACGGAGCACCGGGCGCGTGGCCACTTTTGGAGTGTAACTCGTCGACG
>DATLVQ010000168.1:0-5383 GCA_035577325.1 Bryobacteraceae bacterium
TTTCGCGCGAAGTGCCAGGCTATGACGATCTCGACCAAAACGGCCGGTGGCAGAGCGAGCCCGGCTACGGCCAGGTCTGGCGTCCGACCAGAGTTGCCGTAGATTGGGCACCCTATCATGACGGGAACTGGGTCTGGGTCACGCCATGGGGTTGGACCTGGGTTGACGACCAGCCGTGGGGATATGCGCCTTCACACTACGGCCGCTGGGCCTCTTTCAACGACGGCTGGGGCTGGGTTCCGGGACCCCTCAACGTGGCACCATGTTATTCTCCGGCGCTAGTAGGGTGGGTTGGCGGTGGCAGAGGCGGCGTTGGGTTCAGCGTGGGCTTCTCGTTCGGCAACGCGGCAGCCGTAGGTTGGTTTCCGCTTGGCCCGCGCGATCCGTACATCCCGGGATATGACACCAGCCGCGGTTATTTTAATCGCGTGAACAACACCAACACGACGATTAATAACACCACGATCAACAACTACTACGACAACAGCCGGAATTCTAATAACACTATCACCAATATCAGGTACGTGAACCAGAACGTCCGGAACGCCGTGATTGCGGTTCCCCAAAACAGTTTCGCCAACGGACGTCCGGTGGCCCAAACGGCGCGTGCGGTACCGGCTGCTCAAATGGCTGTGGCCCGTTTTGCCGCGGCTCCAGCGATTGCGCCGCAACAAGCCAGCGTTCTTGGCCCAAGGGCCGGCACTGCGTCCAGCGCTCCGCGCCCGCCAACTAGCGCGTTCAGCCGGCCGGTCGTCGCGCGCACCGCTCCTCCTCCGCCACCGGTCGCCTTCGCGCGGCAGCAGGCCGCGTTAGCTCAGAATCCGGGGCGCCCGCTCGCGCCAGCCGCCGTCCAGCAGATGAGGCAGAGTGCACCAGTCCCGGTATCGCCCGTGCACGTCGTGAACATGACCCAGGTGGAGCGCGTTCAACCAACAGTTGGCGCCGGCCCACGGGGCCCGCGTCAAGCGCATGCAACCCCCGGCGTGGCCGTGAAGCCGAGCCCTCAGCCGCCCAATGTAGCCCAGCGGCCGAACGCAGTTCCGCCACCCTCGGCGAGCAATCGGCCCGGCACGCCTCAGCCTACCAACGTCGCTAAGCCGAATAGTCCGTGGTCGGCTCCGGTGGCGAGACCAGGAGCACAGCCATCCAACGCCAATGCGCGGCAACAGAATACGCCGCAGCCAAATGTCGTGCAGCGGCCGAACGCAGTTCCACCGCCATCAGCCAGCAATCGGCCCGGCACGCCTCAACCTACCAACGTTGCCAAGCCGACTAGTCCGTGGTCGGCTCCGGTCGCGAGACCGGGAGCACCAGTGCCCAATGCGAACGCCCGGCAGCAGGACAGGCAGCAGAATACCGCGCCGCCACCTGTCGCGCAGCGCCCGAGCGCTTTTCCACCGCCCGCGGCAAACCGTCAGGCGAGTGAGCCTCCACCGCGTGTAGGGCAGCAGTCGAGAAATGCTCCGCCGCCCGCAGCCACCAGCCGCCCCAGTGAGCCACCACCAAACCGGCAGCAGCCGATACGGAGTGAAAGGCCCCCTGCTCCCGCGCCGCAGAGCCAGCCGCAGGCGCAGCAGCGTCAGCAGCCGCCGCAACAGCGTCCGCCTTCAGAACCGCAACGGTCACAACCCGTGGAGCGAGTGCCAGCGGCACGGCCTCGGCCCGATGCCAAACCGCATCCGCCGCAGGCGGACTCGAGACCGGAGAAGGAGAGGCCAGCTCATCCGAACAACTAGGGTCATGCGCAGGACTTTTTCAGAAAAGCTTAATGACTTAAGCGGAGATGCCGTTAAACGTGACCGAAGCGAACCGCGGTCTCGCCTGTCTGGTCGTTTTCGACGCCCGGCACGGGGAATTCATGCCTGCGCGCATGGGAGCGCAAGTGGTGCCTGGGCACGCGATTCTGCACTACCGGTTCGGCAACCCGCTGCTGGCCATCTCGCGCAACCAGCAGTGATCTACGCCTACAAATTTTTGTGGATTGTGAGCAATTTTGAACAGACCACAAATCACCTGTTTGATAGGTTAAAGCATCCATAAGTGCGTCATAGCGGAAGGCTATATGCAACCTGACAATGCCAGCAAAGCCAAGGCGTGGAGCGATGCTCAAGGTCACGTTTCCACGTTCGTGAACTCTTTTCTAGAAGATCCGCGGGGGCACCTCCCTTGCTCGCCCATTCTCGAGTATAAGACCGGCCAGCCCATTTACGGTCTGGATCAGCCGGCCCCTGGTCTTTACCTGGTGATCGATGGAAGGGTCACCGTATGCCGCAGCGAAAACAACGGAAGGCCGGTGGTAGTCGACATTTATCAGGAGGGTGAATTCTTTGGTGAATCCGCGTTATTGCGCATACCCCGCGCCCAGGAGCAGGCGATCGCACTGGAAAATACAAGAGTGATGATGTGGTCTACCGCTCAAATCGAGACCGTCGTCTTGCTTCGCCCCCAGTTGGCCGTCGCCCTTCTCCAGGTTCTGGCGCTGCGCTTGGTGGATTTCAAGAGCCGGCTTCACAGCCTCGCCTCTGAACCTGCCCCGCGCCGGCTGGTACACACGCTGATCCGTTTTGCAGAACGGCTCGGCCAAACCAATAAAGATGGTTCGGTGCAGATGATTCCTTTCACGCATAAACTACTCGCGCAATACGTGGGCACGTCACGCGAGGTCATCACTCTCTTCATGAATCGATTCCGGCGCGCAGGCTACTTGAACTATTCACGAGGAGGTTACATCTTGATTCACCGCGATGCTCTGGCGGAATGGCTGAGAGAATCCCCGGCGGCACAGCCGTGCGAATCACAGACGATAGCCATGGCCGGCTAGAGCGCGCGGCCCAGGCAGCACCCCCTCGGCTGTGAAAGAAAAGACATAGCGTGGAGATCAGCCGCAATCCAAGCCGCTCGTGGATTTACGAAGCCATTCGCGCGGTACTCTCCCTGATATTCCTGAACAGCGTTCACGCTACGGTAATCGCCGCCGAGAACGCGCTGCCGGTACTGACTGCCGAGGACGTAGTGAACCGGATGGTGCAGGCGGACGAGAAACGGCTTTCAGAGTTTCAGGGATATACCGCGATCAGGCGGTACTCCCTCGACAACAAAAGAGTGAATAAACGCGCAGAGATGATGGTGCGGGTCACCTGCACGAGCACCGGTGCACGGAGTTTCACTGTCGTATCGGAAAGCGGCTCCAGCATCATAAGAAGCCGGGTGCTTCGAAAGTTGATAGAAGCCGAGGCGGAAGCCAGCCAGCAGGATCTTCGCGCACAAAACCGCATCGTGCCGGCCAACTACGATTTTCGTTTGGCCAGAAGCGAGGCAACTGACGGCCGCCTCGCACACGTGCTCGAAATCGCTCCCAAGACCCCGAACCGGTTTCTCATTCGCGGTCGAATCTGGGTTGATGCCGAAGAGTACGCCATAAGCCGGATCGAAGGTACTCCGGCGAAGAACCCCTCTTTCTGGACGCGAAACATTCACATCGTGCACCGTTACGGAAAGACCGGCCCGTTCTGGCTGCCCACGCTGAACCACTCGCGCGCGGAGGCGATGATCTTCGGAAGCACGGAAGTGACGATCGAGTACTTCGATTACGTGTTGAACGGCGTCGTTAGCAGTTCCGCGCCCACGCCGCCTAAGGCTGGGTGCTGCGAAGGGCATTAAATATTTTCATCAGGAGAAAGCGGCAACCCCCAGATCGCCTCAACGGCGGGCCAGTCGGTCGCGCCCGAAATTTTTACAAATGCCAGGTTGCTATGGGGATTTTTACGATCGGCGCTAACACTTGGGCGCGTCGGTTTACCGGACACTGCATCGAGCTAAGCTCGGCCAGCCGCGCGACTACGGTTGTCCCTTGGACCAACTGTAGGGAGTGTTTATCGGGACTCCTCCAAATCCGTCGCAGTTCTGTATTTTCGGTCATCAACCGAAGGTCTGTTCAAAAGGCTGTTCAAAAACGAGTCTAGAACTGTAGGGAATTTTGTAGGGACACTCGCTCAAAATCGGTCACAATTCTGCACAGTTTTGCGTTTTCGGGTGCCGCGGCACCTACCTGTAACTGGCTAGTCCCGAGCAACTTATCTCACTCTGTAGTATCGGGGGATTTGGAGCTTGCGCTCCAGCTGAGCTATTGCGCGTGATCGAAAAGCGCAGGTTCCGTCCAGTCGGCAGCACAGCCAGCCGGCCGTTCCACGGCAAGCTGATCGCCGACACCAACCGCCATCTGGCCGTAGATATGCGGGAATGGCGCTTCCGCGAAGACCTTTTTACCTGTTGTGCTCGGACGTGATCATCACGCCGCAGCTTTGTGATCAGCCGACGGGATTTCGCCCGAGGTGATGCGCGCAAGGGCGATGGACTGGATCTAAACGGATCACGAATTCCGAGCCGAAGAAGATCGCGCGAACAACGGGCGCCCATCCATCACGCCGGGTATCTCAACTTCCGCTGCCGAAAGCACCGTGGGTGCAATGTCATAGAGTGTGGCGCGAGGCAACTCGGACCCCGGACATCCTCCATATCCGCGAGCCAGCAGGAATCCATTCGGAGTGTGGCTTCCGGTGCGGCTGTCCTGCCTGCGCAACCTAAGCCGGCCAATTGCCGGCGAAGCTACCTCGTGCCAGACGAAGCTCTGGTCCCACAAAACGGTGATGTCCGGGAGTCCCTCCACGAACGGTCCCCGGAACTCATCGTGGCTGAGCGTGATCTGCCGTATCACTTTGCGCCCGCTTTGCGGATCCACCAGTTCTCGCAGTGCCGCCGCGATATCCGCACAGATTTTGCGGTGCTCGGCGCCAGGCGGCACAATTCCGTGCCTGTCGCGGCCCTTGACCAGAATCCGGATTGCGCCCGCCGACTCATTGTTGGGAACCGCAATCGCTCGGCAACCGGCCCAATCGCGCGAGCCTGCGTACCACCGGAAAATCAACTCGTCCCGAAGCCTCCGCGGCAGCATTGATCTCATGGCGTATTGGAATCGCGCGGGAAGCATCATCTGAAGAAGCCGCCACGGATTCACCTGTGCATCCATTTCTTCGCGGGCTCTCGCCTTCGCTGACGTGTTGCCGAATCCCAGCCGGTCCAGTATCTCCTGAAGATTCCAGGAAGCGTGGTTCATCGGTCCCATGCCATGACCGGAAAAAATGAGGCAGCGTGTCTGGGGTCCGGCCAGGTTCATGAGTTCTCCCACCTGTTTGTCGACTGCCTGGTACGCGGTCTCTATCGTGTCTCGAAACCCTTGTCTGTCCGCGGGATCGTAGCCCGGGTTTGATGGATCGTAAAAACGCCAGAAATGGTGGCCCACGCAGTGCGTCTCTGAGAATCCCGCGAAGAAAACGTCCCAGTCCTCCCGGTCCATCATCAACCGGCACATCTCGCCATGCAACTC
>DATLVQ010000169.1:0-15503 GCA_035577325.1 Bryobacteraceae bacterium
CCACGCAGCCTCAGCTACCCGGTTCCGTAGTCAAAGAGAACGGTAGCTCCAAGGCGGCCGGCAAGCCGCTCCGGCTGCTTCTGGTGGACGACAACGGCGTCAATCAAAACTTGATGGCTCGCATCCTCGGCAAAAGGGGCCACGTCGTTGTGACCGCGGGCAACGGGCGCGAAGCGCTGGAGGCGCTCCTCGAACAGACTTTCGATCTGATCCTCATGGATGTGCAGATGCCGGAGATGGACGGGCTCGAGGCCACGCGCATGATCCGCGAGAAGGAGATCGGCACCGGGCGCCACCAGCCCATAGTTGCCCTAACCGCGCACGCGCTAAAGGCCGATGTGCAGTTATGCGAGGATGCCGGGATGGACGGGTATGTCTCGAAGCCCATCCGAACCGAACTCCTGATGCAAACCATCCATGCCGTATTGCGCGCCAAAGGCGAGAAGTTTGTTTTGTGCGATCCGTTGCCGGCCGTGAAGCCCTAGCCGCTCAAATCTTCAGCAGCACGCCATTCCCTGTATTGCTCGTATTGCGCACCAGCGCGAATACCACGATAGCCGCCAGCACTGGCGCCACGCTCGCCCCGAGCAAGATGGGTGCGAACGAGTATTTATCCGTCACCGCGCCGATCGTATACGTCGCGGCGATCGTCACGAAGCCGGTCACCATGCCCGAGAGGCCGCTGACTGTCGCCACCGAGCCGCTCTCGAACAGATCCGACGGCAGCGTCAGAAAAATAGTCGCGCATGCCGCATAGCCCAGCGTGGCGAGGCCAAATTCCGTGATCAGAAGCCAGAGTCGCGTCGTGTATACCGCCGGAATCATGAGCAGCATCAGCGGGCCGCAGATCAAAAAGATAATTCTGCGCGCCGCGCCGACGCTCCAGCCGCGATGCACGAAGAAACTCGACAGGCCGCCGCCCACGAAATTGCCCAGATCCGCGCACACGAACGGAATCCAGAAACCCATCAGCGTGTCTTCCAGTTTGAACCCGCGGCTCACCAGGAACAGCGCAAACCAGTCCGCAACCATATACCAGTAGGGATCGAGAATCGCCTTGGTGAGCACAATGCCCCAGGTCTGGCGGTAGCGGATCAACTGGAAAACAGGCGTGCGCGTTGCAGGCGCTGCTTCGTCGGCGCCCGCGCGCGTGGAGAGAATCATGATGCGCTCGGCCTCGCTGATGCGGGGATGATCCTGGGGCCGGTGATAGGTCGCGAGCCAGGCCAGCAGCCATAAGAATCCGAGCGTTCCCGTAATTAGAAATGCCGGCCGCCAGGTGCCGAACGCGTGATAGAGCCAGACGACCAGTGATGGCGCGACTGCGCCGCCAATGGCCGAGCCGCTATCGAATAGCGCCACCGCGATGCCTCGCTCTTTGGCGGGAAACCACTCCGAGACCGCTTTGGTCGCCCCCGGCCAGTTGGCGGCTTCGCCCGCGCCCAAGAGAAATCGGAACGCGCAAAAGCTTCGCAGCCCGGTCGCGAACGACGTCAGCATGGCCATTACCGAATACCACGCCACCGCCAGGCTCAAGCCGCGGCGCGTGCCCAGCACGTCCACCAGGCGCCCGCCCACGAACTGCACGATGGCGTACGAGAGGCGAAACGAGATCACAATCAGCGCAAAATCGCTGTTGGTCCAGTGGTATTCGGCTTTGAGATAAGGCGCCAGCACATTCAGCGTCTGGCGGTCGATGTAATTGATGACGGTCGAAGCGAACAGCAGAGCGCCAATCCACCAGCGCAGGTTGGAAACGGTGCGGCGGCGCGATGCAGCGCCACTGCGATCGGCGCGGGGAGCGCCGCTCGTCGAGTCCATTAATGGCTCACGAGTTCGGGCTCAACCACTCTTTTGTACTTGCACTCCTGGTTGGGACATTGCAGAGTTCCGCCCGATTTCAGCCACTTTTCGAGCAGATAAGGACTGCCGCAATCCGGGCATTTTTCCGCCACCGGCTTGGACCACGTCACGAAATTGCAGTCGGGATAGCGGCTGCATCCGTAGAACGTCTTGCCGCGTTTGGATCGCCGCTCCACGACTTCGCCCTCATTGCACTCCGGGCATTTCACGCCGATAGTTTTCTGCTTGACGTACTTGCAGGTCGGATAATTGCTGCACGCCGTGAACTCGCCGTAGCGGCCATACTTCATGACCATGCTGTTGCCGCAATTCGGGCACTTTTCATCCAGCGGAACATCGGCTTTCTTCTGCGTCCCGCCCACCGGCCGCGTAGTCTTGCAGTCCGGATACCCGGTGCAGGCGTAGAACTGGCCGAACCGGCCCTTCTTCAGCACCATGGTGCGGCCGCAGTTCTGGCAATATTCCTCATCGCCCTGCTCGGTAAGGTCGGCGGTATCCACGTCGGGCAGGTCCACTTCGAGCTCACGCGTGTAGGTGCAGTCCGGATATCCGGTGCAGGCGATGAAGCTGCCATGCTTACCCCACTTGATGACCAGCGGCTTGCCACACTTCTCGCATTTGAGATCGGTGGGCTTCTCCATGCGCTTGATGTCGGTCATGTTCTTTTCGGCGGATTTGAGGTCTTTATCAAAACGGCCGTAGAACTCCGCCATGGCTTCGCGCCAGTCGATTTTGCCCTCCCCGATCTCGTCCAGCTCTTCTTCCATGCGGGCGGTGTACTTCACCTCGAAGATGTCATTGAAGCTTTCGAGCAGCAGATCGGTCACCACCATGCCCAGCTCGGTCGGCTTGAACTTCCCGCCTTCCTTGGTGACGTACTCGCGCTCCTGGATGGTCGAAAGAATGGAGGCATACGTGGAGGGGCGCCCCACGCCATCCGATTCCAGTTTTTTCACCAGCGTGGCTTCGTTGAAGCGCGGCGGCGGCTCGGTGAAGTGCTGCTCCGGCTTGATCTCCTTGAACCTCAGCTTCTCGCCCTCTTCCACCAGCGGGAGCTTGTGGCGCAGCTCTTCGTCTTCCTCGTCCTTCTGGTCTTTGCCTTCCTCGTAAACTCGCAGGTAGCCGTCGAATTTGGGCACCGATCCCGTGGCGCGGAAAATGTACTCGGCGCCGTCCGACCCCTTGGCCGTGACGTCGATCGTGGTCTGATCGAACACCGCCGGCATCATCTGTGAAGCCACGAACCGCATCCAGATCAGCCGGTAAAGCTTCAGTTCGTCATCGGAAAGATGCCGCTCGATCTCATCCGGCGTATGCATGACGGCTGTGGGCCGTATGCCCTCATGCGCGTCCTGCGCTTCCTTTTTCGACTTGTAAATGTTGGGGGCCTGCGGCAAATACGCCGCGCCGTATTTTTCCCCAATGAACCCGCGCACTTCGTCGATGGCTTCGCTTGCGATGCGCGTGGAATCCGTACGCATGTAGGTAATCAGGCCGACCGAGCCTTCCTTGCCCAGCTCGATACCCTCATAGAGCCGCTGCGCCAGCATCATGGTGCGCTTTACGCTGAACCGCAGCTTGCGCGCCGCTTCCTGCTGCAGGGTCGAGGTGATGAATGGCGCTACCGGATTCCGCCGCTTCTCGCGGGTCCCAACCGACTTGACGACGTACTCGGCGCCCTCGAGCACCTTGAGGATCGCGTCCGACGCCGCCTGGTTGCCTATCTCCGGTATCTCGGCTTCGCCTCCGGCCACCGCCCGCTTGAACAGCCGCGCATCGAATGCCGGCGGCTTCTTCGCGCCCAGATTGACGTCGATGGTCCAGTATTCCTGCTTCTGGAACGCCCGAATCTCGCGCTCGCGCTCAACGATCAGGCGCAGGGCCACCGTCTGCACGCGCCCCGCTGAAAGGCCCCGGCGGACTTTATCCCACAAGAGTGGAGAAATCTTGTAGCCAACTAGCCGGTCGAGCACCCGCCGCGCCTGTTGCGCTTCGACCAGATGGATGTCTACCTGCCCCGGTGTCTCAAAAGCCTTCTTAATGCCTCGTGACGTGATTTCGTTGAACATCACCCGGAAAAATGCCGGGCCTTTCTTCTTGCCTTTCCCCTTGTTGTCGCCGTCGATTTCTTCCTGCAGATGATGGCAGATAGCCTCGCCTTCGCGGTCCGGGTCAGCCGCCAGGTAGACCGATTCCACCTTCTTGGCAGCCGACTTCAGTTCCTGGATCAGTTTCTTCTTGCCTTCGATCACCTCGTACCGCGGCTCGAAGCCGTGCTCCACATCCACCGCCAGGTCCTTTTTCGGCAGGTCCTTGATGTGGCCAAGCGAAGCCATGACGACGTAGTTCTTCCCCAGGTACTTGTTTATGGTCTTCGCCTTGGCGGGCGATTCAACGATTACGAGAGACTTGGCCATAGTTTCGAAACGAACCCAAAAAGCCGGAACTGCCTACCACACTTTAACAAAGTTCTTCCCTGGTAGCTGTTTTACCAGACCCGTCATTTCCAATTCAAACAGGGCGGCAATCAATTCGGAAGGGGAAAACTCTTCCAGGGTTTCCACCAGCGTATCTAGGTGAATACTCGCGTCCAGGCTCAACTTTTGCAGTACCCGGCGTGAGACATCTCCCTGGCTACCTGCTAATGATGCCTGAACCCCCTCCAGGGTTGCACAATCACCGCTAAGTCCTTGAGCCAGAAGGCGATTCTTGCCGCTCTCGATCAGAGTGCGACGCACTTCGGGCGGCAGATCGACAATCACGTCATTCCAGTCCTGCACGAGCTTGGCGCCCTGTTTTATCAATAAGTTAGGTCCCCAGCTCATCTTTGATGTGATATTGCCCGGAATCGCGAAAACCTCCCGGCCCTGATCGAGCGCCAGCCGGGCCGTGATGGCCGAACCGCTGTATTGCGCGCCCTCGACCACAAGCAGGCCCACGCTCATCCCGCTGATAATACGATTGCGAATGGGGAAATTCTGGGGAAACGCGGTCCCGCCCATCGGAAACTCGGAAATAATCAGGCCTTTGGTCGCCAGTTGCCCGGCCAGGTTCCGGTTTTCGACCGGGTAGATTACGTCCACGCCACATCCCAGGACTGCGATGGTGTTGCCTTCCGCCGCCAGGGCGGCCTTTTGGGACGCGGTATCGATGCCGCGCGCCATCCCGCTCACAATGGTAAGCCCGGCCCGGGCTAGATCGCCTGACAGGCGCTCGGCGGCGGCCATGCCGTATGGGGTGGGACGGCGCGTTCCAACTACTCCAAACGCCGTTGTTTGTAGCAGTTCCAGTCTCCCCAGGGCGAATAGCAGAACCGGCGGGTCGAAAATCTCGCGCAGCAGCGGCGGATAGCGCGGATCGGTGATGGTCACAGCCAAGGCCCCGGCATCCAGCATCTTCTTCTGCTGCGCCACGGCGTCTTCGAACGTGCAGCCGCTGGCTATGCTTTGTGCCAGCGCACCAGAGAGTCCGGCGCCCTCGAGCTCGGTTCGGGAAGCGCGAAACACCGCCTGGGGCGAACGAAATCGCTGAATCAGCTTCCCCGCGCTGCGCGTGCCGAGTCCTGGAATCAGAATGAGAGCAAGCCAGTGAAGCTCTTCTTCCCGGCTGGTCGTTTGTACGGGCATTCTGGGGGGCGGGGTCCGGCGGCAGGGCTTTCCGGAATCCCCTAAGATGATTCTGTGGGCGCGGCCGGCCCGGATTCTCAACCCAAATGAAACGGGACCCCGACTACTTCGGCGATGGCCAGGCAGAACTGGTATACATCGCCAAGCGCCTGAAAGACGCTGTCCGTCTGGAATCGATTTTGACCGCGGCGGGCGTGGATTACGGCGTCGAAGCCGACAAATACCGCGGCGGCGTTGTTTTTCAAAGCGAGCGCGTGGGCGCGTTCTTCTACGTCAGGCCCGAAACCGTAGGCTCCGCCTGCCGGGTGATGCGAGAGAACGGTTACCGGCCGTGCGACCCCGAGAACCTGAAGGCAAACTAAACCGGCGGTCGCTTTCAATCCAGGGGCTCGGTTTCCCGCAGCTCGCGCGCCTTATCTTCGGCGACGGTGTCATTAAGGAATGTGCCCGCGCCGCTTTCGACGCCCGCCAGATACTTCAGCTTCGTCACGCTCCGCTGGATGGGATAGAAATCGACGTGAAAATGAAAGTACGGGTGGCCGCCCTTTGCCGGGCTCTGCCGCAGCAACATCATCAGCGGCATGGGAAACCCGTAGAGGTTGTCGTACTTCATCCGTACCCTTCTAATGATCGCCGCCAGGCTCGATGCTTCGCCGCCAGTGAGATCCACGATGCTGCCAAAGTGGCGCTTCGCGCAAATCTGGATCTCGCCCGGCCAACGGGCGAAGAACGGCACGAAGGCCACGAAATCCTGGTTCCCGCTCACGATCCGGCTGCGCTCCGCCAGCTCCTCGCGCAGGATCCGGCAATAAAGGCACTCGCCATGATCGCGGAAATGATCTTTCGCCGCATCCAGCTCGCGCGCGATCAGCGGCGGAATAAACGGCATCGCGTAGATCTGCCCGTGCGGATGTGGCATGGTGACGCCGATCGCCGCGCCCGTGTTTTCAAAGATAAATACGAACTGCGTATCGGGCAGTGCGGCCAGTTCCGCTTGCCGCTTCGCCCAGAGATCGATAATCTTGCGCCAGTGCTCCGCGGAAAGCTGCGACGGTGCCAGATTGTGCTCGGGATGATAGATGACGACATCGCAGGAACCGCGCGCCCCGGTCTTGCAGTAGAGTCCGGTTTCGGACGAAAACGGATCGCCATCGAGATCAAACGCCGGGAAATCATTGGGATAAATCAGCACGTCATAGGTGTCCGGCACGCGCCCGGATCCGGGATCGAATGGACACCAGTTCTCGGGCATCTGCGGCCGGTTTTGCCGGTGCGCCGCGACCCCCACCCACTCACGCAGCAAAGGATGCCAGCGAAGCTCGCTCACGAATTCGATTGTGGCATGGAAATAACGGACGCAGGCTCAAATGTGGCGCACGCTACAACCTAGTGGCCTGCCGCGGTGCGTTCGTTTAGCACGGCGCAACCGTTCCTTGTGGTCACGGTTCCGTCTTATCCGTGTGGATCGCCGAGCGCGCTGACGTGCCCGTCCTACTTTACTTCCGCTTGGATTTAGCTTTGGGTTTGGCCTCAGCGATGGGCTCGACGGGTACGGGCTCCGCGCCGGGCTGCACCTTGGCCAGCACCGCGTTAAACAACGCGGCCTTACGCGCATCGACTTTGGGCGGGGGCGCGGTTTCGTGACGGTAATCGTGATCGTTATAGCATGTGCGGCAGCGCACTTTGGCGGGCTCCGGACCCACCATGGAAACCACGGAGTGGTTCATAATGCGCTTGCACTTGACACAAAAATCGTCGATGACGTCTCCCAGGCGTACTTCACGCATCCTGCTCTCCGGCGGGCTGATTTGTCGAAGTATACCCGATTGCCGGCGCCGCAGTGGCAGAATCGGTTGCCGGGGCCAGTTCGACCGGCGGCAGTATCCACGCGGCGGCTTCGAAGCCGATGTACTTGCAGATTCTCAGATCGCCGGCGTCGGTTTCAAGCAGATCGCCAACGTCGAGCGCGCGCCCGGCCGACTTCATTTGCTCCCATGCGGCATATTCATTGGCCGCTTCGATCTGGCCGCTCTCCTCATAGTCTCTGCGCTTCACGTTGGCCACGCCGGCAACATGCGGCGCCCAGCGAAAGTGCTGCCGCGGCGTTTCCTTCATGCGGTAGATCCGGTAATTCGGCATAAAAGGCTTATTGTAGAACGGGCTGCGCCGGATCGCGACCGGCCTGTATCTCGCTTAGAGCCCGACGAGCATCGGCCGCACCGCGATCGATCGAGCGAAGCACCGCGTCGCGGGTCCACCGAACGGATTCCCAGAGGGTGCCGAGCGGGACGGAGGGCGTGATGGTCACGACTTCCAGGTCCCGCGGTTCCGGCGTGAGCGGACTAATCGAGCGCATGACACCCACCACCGCGCGCACCAATGGAGACTGCAGTCGCGGCAGGGCGTTCACCACTACAGCGCGCTCGGCTCCCATCTCGCGGGCCGCCCACAGCGGCGCGACGTTCAAGAGACCGCCATCCACATACAGCCGGCCATCCACGCGCACGGGAGGCAAACCCAATGGAATGGCGCACGCTGCCGCCAGATGCTCCCAGCGGATGTCCGGCGATTGCATCAGCCGCGGCCGGCGACGCAGCAGGTCGATCATCACCACACCGCACGGCAGCTGTGGCCTAAATACTGCAAACAACTCCTGTATGTGATGCAAAAAGCTCCCGTGATCGAAGCACGCGCGCCATGGCAGGATCGGCACCCGCAATTGGAGAAAGGCCGCGGCGGACGGATCCATCCAGCGGTGGATGAGATCAGCCGGCGAACACCCCCCGGCGATCGCCCAGGCGTTCAGCGCACCCACCGAAGTTCCGATCACCATGTCCGGCCGGAAGCAGCCGGACAGCTCCTCCCAAGCGCCAGCCTGGTAGGCGCCGAACATGCCGCCAGCCGATAGCACGAGCGCAGTTTTCGATTCCATGCGACTGTAACAATCGTACATCGGTGCTAGGATGACCTTTATCGGCACTTCATGAAACCGGCAGTTATCGAGTGGAATCCACAAAAGTATGGAAGCTTGGTGGCGGGCATCCTCGCGCTGGCCGAAAATGGGGAGCGCCTGATGCCGCTGGCTGAAGGCACGTGCTGCTCGCCGGATGCCCTGCGCCGCATCCGCGGCTCCAAGATAGATGAGTTGTTCCCGGGGGCGCGTGCGCCGCAAGCAGCTTTGGCGGGGCTCTATCTTTATTTCTCATGCCGCGATGAGGCCCACGAAGTGGCACAGGCGGACTCATCGGCGGACGGCAGTTACTGGCACGGCATTCTGCATCGCCAGGAGCCAGACGCGGGCAACGCATCCTATTGGTTCAAGCGCGTCGGAAAGCATCCGGTGTTTCCGGGCTTGCTCGAAGCGGCCACGGCCATCGCCGCGGCGCATCCAGATGCCGGTCTGCACTTTGCCCAGACCTGGGATCCGTTCGCGTTCATTGAAATATGCGAACGCGCCCGCCGCCAGCCTGGTTCCGCGCTGAAAGGCGCCGCCCTCAAAATCCAGCGAGCGGAATGGCAGCGGTTGTTCGATTACTGCGCGCGACGGAGTTCGGATTGAAGAAACGTCATTTTCTGCTGGTCGTCCTGCTGCTCGCCGGCGCAGTCGTTTTCTGGGCTTATACAAAGAAGAATGAGCCGCCCAAAGTCTCCTTCGCCAAGGTAAAGCGCGAAAGGCTGGTGAGCACACTCATCACCAACGGCAAAGTCGAGCCACTCACCTACGCTGCCGTGCGCGTGGATACCGCGGGGTTGGTCATCAATCTTCCCGTGAAAGAAGGGCAGCGCGTGGCCAAGGGCGCGCTTTTGGCGGAGTTGAGCGCGCCCGGGTTACAGGCGCAGCTCACGGCGGCTCTGGCGCGCGTCGAGGAGGCCAAGGCGGAACTGGATAATATCGAGCGCGGCGGCCGTAAGACCGATTTGGCCGAAATCGAGAGCGGCACGGAACGCGCCAAGCTCGACCACGAGGCGGCGCTGCGTGACTACAATGCGCTGCGGCGCCTGGAAGAAAAGCAGGCGGCGACGCGCGAGCAGGTAGCATCCGCGCGCGGCAAGCTGCGGCAAGCCGAGATCGAGATCGAGAGCCTGGGCCGCAAGCGCGCCGCGCTGGTGGTGTCGTCCGATCGCGCCGTGGCAGAAGCCAAACTGCGCGACGCCGAAGCCAGCGTGCAACTGGCGCGCCAGCGGATTGCCGGTACCGCTATCCATGCGCCGCTCGCGGGCGTTTTGTACAGTCTGCCCATCCGCCAGGGCGCTTACCTGAACTTAGGCGATCTGGTCGGTAACGTCGGCGTGCTCGACCGACTGCGCGTGCGCGTCTATGTCGATGAGCCGGAGCTGGGACGCGTAGCCGTCGGTTTACCCGTGAACATCACGTGGGACGCCGCGCCGGGCCAGCATTGGAAAGGGACAGTCGAGCAGATGCCGAGCGCCATTCAACCGCTGGGAACACGGCAAGTGGGTGAAGTGCTTTGCACCATCGAGAATCCCGGCCATGAGCTGGTCCCGGGCACCAATGTGAACGCTGAGATCCAGGCGAGCGTCGTTGACAACGCGCTGACCATTCCGAAAGAGGCTCTGCGGCGCGACGCTGCCGGCTTTGGCGCGCTCATGCTGGAGGGCGATGCCGTGCGCTGGCGCGCCGTCAAGGCGGGGGCATCCAGCATCAGCCGCGTTCAGATTCTCGAAGGCGCGGCGGAAGGCGACGCCGTCGCACTGCCCACCGATTTCACGCTGCACGATGGCGATAAAGTGTCGGCGGTGTATCCGTAACGGCGGCGCCCGTATTCCTGCATGTGCAGTCTGCTAAGGTTTTAGAACCGGACATACAGAAATTACCCTGCCACCTGGATGAGGCACTTCACCTACAAATCGCTGGACGATCTGCGCCGGAGAGCTGCCGATCTGGGCGCCACGCACGTGCAGTTCGAAGAAGATCCCGCGCACGTTCGCGCGGCGCTCGCCAAGCCGGTACGCGTGGCCCGGTTCCAGGTTGGCAACTCCATCGCCATTCATCCCATGGAAGGCTGCGACGGAACGCTCGACGGCCGGCCCGACGAGCTGACTGTGCGGCGCTACGAGCGTTTTGCGCGCGGCGGCGCGAAGCTGGTATGGTTCGAAGCCACTGCCGTCCGCGAGGACGGCCGCGCCAATACGCGCCAGCTTTGGATCACGCGCGAGAATGTTTCCTCGTTCGCGAGTTTGCTTGAAACCGTGCGCCGCGCGCATCGCGAGCAGTTCGGTTCCGCCGA
Source organism: Bryobacteraceae bacterium (assembly GCA_035577325.1). GTDB lineage: Bacteria > Acidobacteriota > Terriglobia > Bryobacterales > Bryobacteraceae > QHXW01. The sequence continues at coordinate 10,739 of DATLVQ010000169.1, forward strand.
CGATCTGCTGATCCCGATTCAGTTGACGCACTCGGGCCGCTACAGCGTGGGGCGCCGCATCATTGCTTATCACAACCCGTTCATCGACGCCATGACCGGCACGTCGCCCGATGAACCCGTCATTTCCGACGGAGAACTCGAGCGCCTGGAGGACGATTACGTCACCGCCGCGCGCCTCGCCGTGCAGGCTGGTTTCCAGGCCATCGATCTCAAGATGACGCATGGTTATCTACTGAGCGAGTTGACCGGCGCGAAGCTGCGCCCGGGCCGCTACGGTGGGCCGCTGGCCAATCGCATTCGCTTCGCGCGCAATGTGATCGGCAAGATCTGGGACGCGTGTGGCAACCGGCTGATCGTCGGCATCCGTCTCGGCTGCTTCGATGGCGTGCCCTACGTGCGCAATCCGCAAACCAACGCGGGCGCGCCGTGCGCCTACCCGGTTCCATACCCGCACGGTTTCGGCGTGGACGCGAATAACCCGCAGCGCGAAGATCTGGCCGAGGTGAAGCAGGCCATCGCTATGCTGCAGGGCTGCGGATTGGAGCTGTTGAATATTTCGCTCGGCTGTCCGTACTACAACCCGCACATCGGACGGCCTTTCGAAAAACCGGACGAAGGTAATTACGATCCGCCGGAGCATCCGCTATTGGGCGTGGAGCGCCACTTCCGCATCGCGGCGGCGCTGCAGAAGGCGTTTCCGAATCTACCGATGGTCGGGACCGGCTATAGCTGGCTGCAGAAATACGCCATCAACGCGGGCGCGAAAAATGTGGCGGACGGCAACATCCGTTTCTTCGGCATCGGCCGCGGCGCGCTGGCCTATCCCGATTTCGCCCGCGACGCGCTGCAGCACGGCGAACTCGACGAGCGCCGCGTGTGCAAGACGCTGACGTTCTGCACATACCTGATGCGCCAGAAGCACAATGAGCTCGGGCAGTTCCCAACGGGCTGCCCGCCGTTCGATAAGGACGTGTACGGCCCGGTGGTGAAGCTGGCGCGGGATACGAAGAGGGCGATGGGGAAGTAGATCGTCTACCTAGCCGTTTAACTCCTGCTCGGGCCGGTGCGACCATTATTCCGGCCATCTGCGGCCAGCGAGAAGGAGGGAGCGCTGAATCCCGGGATAGTGCACCACAGTGGTGCAGGTAAAGTACAATCAAGATATGCAGACTCGACGCAAACTCGCAGCCAGAAGGAGACGGGCCTCTGTACGTCAAAGCGTGACGATGCCGGCGCACCTCGCGCGTGAAGTCCGGCGCGTGGCGAAGGAGCGCAATGTGACCATGAGCCGGGCCCTGGTGACACTTGCCGAGCGCGGCGTGGAAGCCGAAGCGGCAGCGCGGGCCAGACTGACGGCCACCTATGAGCAGTTCATGGCGGAGGCAGATCCGGCCAGGAAGAGCGCAGTCGGCGAAGATCTGATCCGGGCGATCTTCGGGAGAACTGCGATTGCCGAAAATCCACTTCCTTAATCTGCCTCGCCCGCTGTGGGAGCACATTTTGGAACGCGTCGCCGAGCGCGCGATCACGCTCGAGGACTTGCAAAGGCTGCGGAGTTGGGTCATGACCGAACCGCAGGCGCCTGACGGGGACTGGTACAAGGACTTCGGCTCCTTCGTGCTCTGTGGTACGGGCGAGTACCCGAAGACGGTCCTCAAGAAGGGGATGCAACCGTTCGGGACGCCGCTATAAAAAGGTCAGTAAATGGAAGAGCGCCGCACCGATTTCGCGCGCGACGCACTGGAGCGCGGTGAACTCGACGAGCGCCGCGTGTGCAAGACGCTGACATTCTGCACATACCTGATGCGCCAGAAGCACAATGAGCTCGGGCAGTTCCCAACGGGCTGCCCGCCGTTCGATAAGGACGTGTACGGCCCGGTGGTGAAGCTGGCGCGGGATACGAAGAGAGCGATGGGGAAGTAAGGGGCGGCGGACCACCATCTCGCATCCCGATTTTTGGCAGTGGCTACGCTAGGCTTTTCGCAGGTTTTTCAAATCCTTGTCCTGATCATTTCGACCCTTGCTTTCATATGTTGCCGAGAGTATAGTCTCTCGGGATTCTGGGCCGTGTTGTCCATGTTGGCCCTCACAAGGAGATCATGCTCTCATGCGGATGCTGTTCTGGGTACTTGTTCTGGCTGGGGTACTTTGCTGGGCACAGCTTATCCCCGCTTTCTTGACAGGAGGACTGAATAACGGACGAGCGTGGGAGGGCTTGGATGAAGCCCAGAGGATCATGTATGCGTCTGGGATAGGTGATGGAATCCGTCTTGGCGCACGGGGAACGGAGAAATGCGGGTACGAGGCCAAAGCGGAAAAGTACGATGTGGGAGGGTTCACGGTATCTGACATCGTTCATGAGATGACTGTACTATTCACAGATCGTGAGAACATACGGATACCCATCGTTGAAGCCTACGAATACAGCCTTGAAAAATTGAAGGGAAAGCACACGAAGGCAGAACTCGAACAGATCGTAATCCGAATGCGACAAGTTGCGGTCAAATACTAACGGGTGACAATTGCCGTGGCCGCGCTATTCTCGGTTCCTGATGAGTAGGTTCCTCAAACCTGAGCCACCACCCTCCATTTCGTAGGCCGCAACCGAGATCGCTATATCAGTCGCCGGACGATTGCTCAAGCTCAGTTGCGATTCGTCAATAGGCAATTGAATCCATGCACCTTTCTTTGTGTCGCCCGTTGTAGCCTTGTTGACGCGACAACGTTTTTTTTCAATCTCAACTTCGAGGCGGGAAACTGTGAATATCGGCATTCTTGTCCTCCATATCAATTGTACCCTGAGCAATCGCCGCTCTTTCGTTCGTCCACCCTGAGACCCTCCGATACTGTTCATCGCCTCTTGCATACTTAACTATAGTTAAGTATCATGAAATCCTGTGAACCCGCCGCAGCCGATTGTCGCTGTTACGCCGTCGCTGGCCGAAGTGCATTCCTCGGTCGGGACCACGCACGCCGGAATCTGGCGTCGCATGTTCGCCTTTGCGGGTCCGGCGTATCTGGTGAGCGTGGGCTACATGGACCCGGGGAACTGGGCCACGGACCTCGAGGGCGGGGCGAAGTTCGGCTACCGGCTGCTGTGGGTGCTGGTCATGTCGAATGCCATGGCCGTGCTGCTGCAAACGCTGAGCGCGCGGTTGGGTATCGTGGCCGGGCGCGATCTGGCGCAGGCCTGCCGGGAAACTTATCCGCGTCCGGTCACCTATGCGCTCTGGGGGTTGTGCGAAATTGCGATTGCGGCGTGCGACCTGGCGGAAGTGCTGGGCGCGGCCATCGCGCTCAACCTTCTTTTTCACCTGCCGTTGCTGATAGGCGTCATCGTGACTGCGGCAGACACGCTGCTGGTGCTCTGGTTCCAGCGGTACGGCATCCGCATCACGGAAGCTGTCGTGCTGGCGCTCATCGCTGTAATCGCCGGATGTTTCTGCATCGAGATCTTTCTCGCCAAGCCGAATTTTCACGAAATGGGCACGGGGCTCGTCCCGCGATTGAACGCCACCAATCTCTACATCGTGATCGCGATCCTGGGCGCGACGGTGATGCCGCACAATCTCTACCTTCACTCGGCCCTGGTGCAGACGCGGCATATCGGCTGGAGCCAACTGGCCAAGCGCATCGCGTGCAAGTACAACTTCATCGATTCGCTGGTGGCGCTGAATGGCGCGCTGCTGGTGAATGCGGCCATTCTGGTGGTGGCGGGCACCGTGTTCTTCAAGCGCGGCATCGTCGTGACCGAGATTCAGCAGGCGTACCTGCTGCTCACGCCGCTATTGGGCTATTCAGCTGCCGGCGCCGCCTTTGCCATTGCCCTGCTCTGCTCCGGGCAATCGTCGACGCTCACCGGCACGCTTGCCGGGCAGATCGTGATGGAGGGTTTTCTCAATTTCCGCATGCGGCCGTGGCTGCGGCGCCTGGTCACGCGCAGCCTCGCCATCATTCCCGCGGCTTTTACAATTTACTTTGCCGGCGAGAGCAGCACTTATCATCTGCTGCTGCTCAGCCAGGTGATCCTCAGCATGCAACTGCCGTTCGCGGTGATCCCGCTGATCCATTTCACCGGTGACAAACGGCGGATGGGCGAGTTCGCCAACCGGCTTTGGGTCACCATCCTGGCCTGGATTACGGCGGCTATCATCGTGGTCCTCAATGTGGGTGTGATAGTTCAAGCTGTTTCCGGATGGCTGGAAGCGGCGGGCAGCTATCGCCCGTATGTGATCCTGCTGCTGGCGGCCGCCGGTATTCTGCTGACGGCCCTGGTGCTGTGGATCACCGTCGAGCCGCTGCTCACCCGCTGGGGCGCGCGCTTCGGGCGCGCTCCCATCACGCTGCCCGCGACCGCAGCGGCGGCCTCGGAAGCTCCCGCCTACCACCGTATTCTGGTTCCGCTCGACCACACGGCGCTCGACCGCCAGGCCATTGCACACGCCGCCGCCATGGCGCGCATGCATCAGGCCAAACTCTACTTGCTCCACGTCGAGGAAGGCGTGACCAGCCAAGTGTATGGGTCGCTCTCCTCCACCGCCGAGGTCGAGGCCGGCGAGAAGTATCTGGATGAGATCGTGGCGTCGCTGCGCGCCGAGGGGATCGACGTCGAGCCCATGGTGGCCCACTCGTCGAACCCCAACCGCGAAATCATCCGCGCCGCGACCGAGATCCAGCCCGATCTGCTCATCATGGGCGCGCACGGCCACGGCGGCCTGAAGGACTTGATCTTCGGCACCACCATCAACTCGGTCCGCCACAAATT
>DATLVQ010000170.1:0-17960 GCA_035577325.1 Bryobacteraceae bacterium
GCGAGCGGCCGAATTCGCCTCACACTTAATTATACGGACCAACGGACGCATGTGTTTCAAACCGGATGCCGCATTGTATATTGTGAAGCAGCGGACATGAAAACGATGGTCCGCAAGCCAAGTTATGTAGCTGGGTTTCGCGATGAGTTCGATTGTCCCCAAGCTCGGGTGCGATGAGCGGTTGGCCGCCGACCTCGTCGACTGCTTACGCCAGATCGACGAAGTCGATGCCGACGCCGGAAATCTGTTGGATCAAATGACTGAGGATCAATTTCACTGGTCGCCGGCTTCCTCGCACTGGTCGATTGCGCAGTGTCTCGTTCATTTGGTGATTATGGGGCGCCGCTATCTGCCGGTCCTGGATGAGACCATCGAGAATGCGCGCGCGGACCACCTACTGAGCGGCGGGCCATTCCGCTACGGCTTCATAGAGAAATGGATTGTGAGGGCCACCGAACCGCCGCCGGGCATCCGGCTGAAGACTCCTGCATCCGCCCGGCCGCCCGACGACCAGCCCCTGGCCGGGGTAGTGGCGAATTTCCTGCTGACGCAAGACGAATTGCGCAAGAGGGTTCATGCGGCCAAAGGGATTGATCTCGCGCGCGCGAAGACCACCTCGCCTTTTGTGAAGTCGCTCAAGATGGGCCTGGGCCCGTGCTTCGCGTTTCTCCTCGCGCACGAACGCCGGCATCTGTGGCAGGCCTGGCAAGTGCGTAAAGAGGAAGGTTTTCCGCGAATCTGATTCTGAGGCACGCAGTTCAGATGGATTGAATATCGATGGCTGGGCCAGGCGGAAAGGAACTGTTGTTCTAATCCCAGGGGGTGAACATGTTGGCGTGGCCTGATCGACGAGCGTCTTGGGCACGTATTCGTCTGGGTTCGTGATGACCGATATCCGGCGGGCTTATTGGATTGGCGCGTAATAGCCGTGGCGCCACGATGCGCGAGATTCCGGGTGGCTCACTTGCACTTCCACTTTGCGATAGCGGCCGTCGTTTTGCGTGTTGCTCGAGTAGTAGCCCAGCAAGTACTGGCTGCGCAAATCGCGGCTGAGTTTCTCGATGGCGTCAGGCAATTCGTCGAGTTTGCGCACGCGGATCATCCGGCCACCGGTCTCATTCGAGATTCTCTCCAACAGATGTGAGCTCTGCAAAAGGCCGATGGAATAGATGCGAACGTCGGCTTCCCGGACGAGTTCACGGAGTTCGGACGCCGAGTAACGGCTGTTATTATCGCCGCCGTCGGAAAGCACCAGCAGCGCCCTGCGGCCGTTCTTAGCGCGTTTCATTTTCTGAATGCCTAGATAGATAGCGTCATGAAGCGCGGTCCAACCGCTGGGTTGCGTGGCATGCAGCCAGCCGGAAATCTGGTTGATGTCGCCGGTGAAACCGGTCAACAGCACGGGCTTGTCGCTGAAGCGCACCAGCAGGAACTCATCGCCCGGCAGCGTGGTTTGGAAAAACTGTTCGACGGCGGCCACGGACGTCTCGATCTTGTTGCGCATGCTACCGCTGGCATCGAAGATCAATCCTACCGAGGCGGGCGCATCTTCGGTCGACAGGTAAAGGATCTTCTGCTCTACGTTATCTTCGTAAACGTGGAAATCATCTTTTCTCAAGCCAGCGATAGGCCGGTCCAACAGATCATTCACGGTTACAGGAATCAGCACTACCTTGACGTCCGCGCGGATCGAGCGAGGAACCAGCGTATCTACACTTCGGCTGGGCCGCGCGCGGGGCGTGATTACGACCGTGGGCTCGCTTTTCGCGTCGGCGTCCTCGGCTGTCCCCGGGCTGAGCCAGGCGATCCCAAGCACCGTAGCGGCGGCAAATGCGAAACGGTAAGCGCCAGTATTCATCTCGGCTCCGAAGCGTTCCAGTATATTCCACGGGCGGTGTCAACAGGGGTTTCAGGTTTCGGCGCAGTAATATGCGGGTCTATCCGGCGGTCATGTGCTCGGCGACGGGTGTTCACAAATAAGGGCCAAGCAAGAACGAAACGCTAGAATGCGAGTGTGGGAGAACCGAAAGGGGACTTATGATTCAGAGAATTGCCGCCGCCGGAATGGTCACGCTCCTGTGGCTAAGCCAACTGTCGCGCGCCGATGAAAGCTCCAAGGCAGCCAAGATCGAACAGCTCATGCAGCTCACTCACACGGAGTCCATGGTCACGCAAATGACCGGCCAGATCCCCACTATTATGATGAGCAAGGTCGAAGTGATCGGAGGGGCGCCGGAGTCCAAGGCCACAGCCCTGGAGTTGATGAACAAGCTCGCGGACCGGATCGCCGCGCGCATGGACTGGCAGAAACTGAAACCCGATTACATCAAGCTTTACGGCGACGTTTTTGCGGAGGAGGAGATCGACGGCATCGTAGCGTTCTACCAGACACCGGCGGGCCACGCGATGATCGAGAAGATGCCCACCCTCCTCACAAAATCCACGGAGATTGCCCAGCGTCAAATGGCTGGCCTCATGCCCGAAATTCAGAAGACCGTGGAAGATCTCAAACAGAAAAGCAAAAACGCACCTAAGTAGTAGACGGTGCCAACTACGGCAGCTTGCTATCGCCCATCAAATACTTATCCACGCCGCGCGCTGCTTTGCGGCCTTCGCTAATGGCCCAGACCACGAGCGATTGCCCGCGGCGCATGTCGCCCGCCGCGAAGATGCCGGGAATGGACGTCATGTAGTTTTCGTCGGCGGCGACGTTGCCGCGGGGATCGAGCTTCACGCCCAGCTGGTCGAGCATGCCGTTGCGCACGGGGCCCAGGAAGCCCATGGCCAATAGCACCAGGTCGGCATCCATCGTGAACTCAGTACCGGGCACCGGCTCAAACTTGGGCGGCGGGCCGACGCGTACGCCGTGCAACTGCTTCACATTGCCTTTTTCGTCGCCGGTAAATTTGGTGGTGGCGACGCTCCACTCGCGGATGCCACCCTCCTCATGCGCGCCTTCGATGCGCAGTTGCATGGGCCACAGCGGCCAGGGCGTGAGCGGCGAACGCTCTTTCGGTGGCATGGGCAGCAATTCGAACTGGTGGACTGAGAGCGGCTTCTGGCGGTGCGTGGTGCCCAGGCAATCCGCGCCCGTATCGCCACCGCCGATGATGACGACGCGCTTTCCCGTCGCCAGGATCTGGCCCGTCACCGTGTCGCCTTCGCAGACTTTATTCTGCTGCGGCAAAAAGTCCATGGCGAAATGGATGCCGCGCAATTCACGGCCGGGCACGTTCAAGTCGCGCGGCCACTCGGCGCCGCCGGAGAGTAGGATGGCGGCGAACTCTTTTTGCAGGTCTTCTACGGGCACGTTGCCGCCAACGTGGGAATTTGGACGGAACTCGACACCCTCGGCAGCCATCTGTTCCATGCGCCGGTCGATCAGCCGCTTTTCCATTTTGAAATTGGGGATGCCGTAGCGCAGCAGGCCGCCAATGCGGTCGTTCTTCTCAAACAGGGTGACCCAGTGCCCGGCGCGCGCCAGTTGCTGTGCCGCCGCGAGCCCGGCAGGCCCCGAGCCCACTACCGCCACACGTTTGCCCGTGCGCGTTGGCGGCGGCTCCGGACGAATCCAGCCCTCGTCGAAAGCGTAATCGACGATGCTCTTTTCGATCTGCTTGATGGTGACGGCAGGCTCGTTGATGCCGAGCACGCACGCGGCCTCGCACGGGGCTGGGCAGATGCGGCCGGTGAACTCGGGAAAATTGTTCGTAGAGTGGAGCACGCGGATGGCCTCGCGCCAGTGGCCTCGGTACACCAGATCGTTCCAATCGGGAATGATGTTGTTGAGCGGGCAGCCGGTGTGGCAGAAAGGCACGCCGCAATCCATGCAGCGCGCGCCCTGTTTGCGAAGTTTCTCTTCCGGGAAGTCGAGATAGATCTCGAACCAGTCGTTGATGCGTTCGGCGACGGGCCGCCTGGTGGGCGTCTCGCGCGTAAATTCCATGAAGCCGGTGTCTTTACCCATGCGCCACTTCCCGTCCAGATTCAGTGACTCGGGGCATCGGCATATAGGCCTGCTCGGTCTGGCGCGGAATTCCCAGCACCCGCTTGTACTCGTGGGGGAACACTTTGACGAACTGCGGCAGCATAGCGCTCCAGTTATCCAGAATCCATTCCGCGCGCGGGCTGCCGGTGTACTCGAAGTGTTTTGCAATCAGGGAGCGCAGAAGCTGGATGTCGGCGGTGTCAATCAGTGGCTCGAGATCCACGCCGGCGCGGTTGCAACGCTTTTCGGCGAAATCGCCTCTTTCGTCCAGCACGTAGGCGATGCCGCCGCTCATACCAGCAGCGAAATTGCGGCCGCACTTTCCCAGAACCACAACCATCCCGCGCGTCATGTACTCGCAACCGTGATCGCCCACGCCCTCGACCACTGCCGTGGCGCCGGAGTTGCGCACAGCGAAACGCTCGCCCGCCATGCCATTGAAATACGCCTCGCCGCTGGTTGCGCCATAAAGCACAACGTTGCCGATCAGGATGTTGCGCTCGGGCAGGAAAGTCGAAGTGCGCGGCGGATAAATAATCAGCTTGCCGCCCGAAAGGCCTTTTCCGGCGTAATCGTTGGTGTCGCCTTCAAGCGCCAGCGTCACGCCCTTGGCCAGGAACGCCCCGAAACTCTGACCGGCTGAGCCATTAAACGTGAAGCGGATTGTGTCGTCGGCGAGACCGTCGGATCCGTAGCGCCGCGCGATTTCACCGCTCAGCATGGCGCCGACGGTACGGTGGACGTTGCGGATGGGCAACTTGATTTCGATGGGCGTTTGATGCTCGATGGCTTCGCGGGCATAGTCGATGAGCTGATAATCGAGCGCCTTATCGAGGCCGTGATCCTGCTCCTGGATTCGGCGCCGGGCGATGCGCGAGGGGGTCGGCGGGTTGTAGAGGATGGCGGAGAAGTCGAGCCCCTTACCCTTCCAGTGGTCGACGGCGGCGCGCATGTCCAGCATGTCCACGCGGCCCACCATCTCATTGAAGGTACGGAAACCAAGCTGCGCCATAATCTGCCGCAGCTGCTCCGCAATGAAGAAAAAGAAATTGATGGCGTGCTCGGGCTGGCCCTGGAATTTTTTGCGCAGCTCGGGATCCTGGGTGGCGATGCCCACCGGGCAGGTGTTCAGATGGCACTTGCGCATCATGATGCAGCCGAGCGCCACGAGAGGCGCCGTCGAGAAGCCGAATTCTTCCGCACCCAGCAGCGCGGCGATGGCCACGTCGCGGCCGGTCTGCAATTTGCCATCCGTCTGCACGATGATGCGCCCGCGCAGATCGTTCATGACGAGCACCTGCTGTGTTTCAGCCAGCCCCAGCTCCCAGGGAATGCCGGAGTGCTGCAACGAAGTCAGCGGTGAAGCGCCGGTGCCGCCATCATGGCCGCTGATCAACACCACATCGGCATGCGCTTTTGCTACGCCCGCTGCGACAGTGCCGACACCGACTTCAGCTACGAGTTTGACCGAAATGCGCGCCTTGGGGTTGGCGTTTTTCAGATCGTAGATCAACTGCGCGAGATCCTCGATGGAGTAAATATCGTGGTGCGGGGGCGGGGAGATCAGGCCCACGCCGGGAATCGAGTGGCGCACGCGCGCGATCACATCATCGACCTTATGGCCGGGAAGCTGGCCGCCTTCGCCGGGCTTTGCGCCCTGCGCCATCTTGATCTGCAGTTCGTCGGCGTTGACCAGGTAGTTCGTGGTGACGCCGAAGCGTGCTGAGGCCACCTGCTTGATCGCGCTGCGCCGCCAGTCGCCGTTGGCGTCGCGTTTGAAACGCTCTTCATCTTCGCCGCCCTCGCCGGTGTTGGATCGCCCGCCGATGCGGTTCATCGCAATCGCGAGCGTCTCATGCGTCTCTTTGCTGATCGAGCCGAACGACATCGCCCCGGTGGCGAAGCGCTTCACGATTTCTTTCGCGGGCTCGACTTGATCGATGGGGACAGGCTTGCCCGGCTTGAATTCCATCAGGCCGCGCAGCGTGCAAAGCTGTTTGTTCTGCGTGTTGATGAGATCCGCGTATTCTTCGAAATTCTTGAAGCTCGATTGCTGCACGGCGTGCTGCAGCTTCGCCACCGTCAGCGGATTGAACAGGTGATACTCGCCGCGCACGCGATATTGATAGTTGCCGCCCACCGCCAGCTCAGTATCGAATTCGGTCACAGGACGAACCGCGTGCTCGTGCTTGCGCCGCGCTTCTTCGGCGAGCACGTCGAGCCCCACGCCTTCGATACGGGAGGCTGTACCCGTAAAATATTTGTCGACCAAGGATTTGTTCAGCCCGATGGCTTCGAACACCTGCGCGCCGCGGTAACTCTGGAGCGTCGAGATCCCCATCTTCGAGGCAACTTTCAACAGACCTTTGTTGATGGACTTGACGTAATTCTTAAGCGCTTTATCGAACGTGACGCCTTCCGGCAGCAGGCCGCTGTTGGCCATGTTTTCGAGCGTCTCGATTGCCAGGTACGGATTCACTGCGCTCGCTCCATAACCAATGAGGAGGCAGAAATGCATCACCTCGCGCGGCTCGCCGGTTTCCATGATCAATGCCACCTGCGTACGCGTCTTCTCGCGAACCAGATGGTTGTGCACTGCCGTCAGCGCCAGCAGGCTCGGGATCGGGGCGTACTCTTCGTCGATGCCGCGGTCCGACAAGATAATCATGCTGTAGCCGTTCTTGATGGCGAGCGAAGCCCGCCGGCACAGCCCGTCGAGCGCGCGTTCCAGTTCTTTGGCGCCGCCGTCGGCGCGGAATAGCGCCTGCAGCGGCGTGCAAAGGAGGTCGCCCTGCGAGACGCGCCGCAGCCGTTCCAGATCGCGGTTGGTGAGGATTGGATGCGGCATGCGCAGCGTGTGGCAATGCTTCGGCGTCTCATCCAGGATGTTGCGCTCGGTCCCGATATAGCTGATGAGGGACATCACCATCTCTTCCCGGATCGGATCGATAGGCGGATTGGTGACCTGCGCGAAGAGCTGCTTGAAATAGTGAAACAGCGGCTGCGGCTTGTCGGACAGGCACGCGAGCGGCGTGTCGATGCCCATCGAGCCGATGGGTTCTTCGCCTTTGGCGGCCATCGGCGCCAGCAGAATGCGGATATCCTCGTCGGTGTAGCCGAACGCCCGCTGGCGCATCAGAATGGTTTCGGGATCGTAGCCGTAGACGCGCGGCGGCTCGGGCAGATCGTCGAGGTGAATCTGATTCTCCCTGAGCCACTGGGCGTAGGGTTGTCGCGAGTACAGCCGTCGTTTCAGTTCTTTGTCGGGCACGATTTCGCCCGCGACGGTATCCACCAGGAACATTTTGCCGGGCTGCAGCCGGCCCTTCATGCGCACTTCTTCGGGCTTAATGGGCAGTACGCCGGTTTCGGACGCCATGACGACCAGGTCGTCGTGCGTCACCAGGTAGCGCGCCGGGCGCAAGCCGTTGCGGTCAAGCGTTGCGCCGATTACGCGGCCGTCGGTGAACGCGATCGCGGCGGGGCCGTCCCATGGCTCCATCAGCGATGCGTGATATTCGTAAAACGCCTTCTTCTCCGCGTTCATGTGCTCGTTCGAGGCCCAGGCTTCGGGAATCAGCATGGCCATGGCGTGCGGAATGTCGCGGCCCGCGAGATATAGCAACTCGAGCACGTTATCGAAACTGGCCGAATCCGAGCCGCCCGGGGTCACGATGGGAAAGAGCTTCCCAATATCCTCGCCGAATAGCGGCGATGACAGGATCGACTGGCGCGCGTACATCCAGTTCACATTGCCCTTGAGCGTGTTGATCTCGCCGTTGTGCGCGATGTAACGGTAGGGATGCGCCAGCTGCCAGCTGGGGAACGTGTTGGTGGAAAAGCGCTGGTGTACCAGGCACAGCGCGCTCATCACGTCGGGATCGGAAAGCTCTTCGTAGAATTTGGCAATTTGCGGTGCCAGCAGCAGGCCCTTGTAGACGATCGTCCGGCAGGAGAGCGATGGCAGGTAGAAAAATTCTTTATCCGCAATATCAGACTGCCCAATTTCGATTTCCGCGCGCTTGCGTACTACGTAGAGCTTGCGCTCGAGCTGGCCTTCGGTCATTTCCGGACCGCGCCGGATGAAGACCTGTTCGATATACGGCTGGGAATTGCGTGCCACGCGCCCGATAGCCGATCCGTCGATGGGAGTATCGCGCCAGCCGAGGACTGTGAGCCCCTCCTCGCTCGCGATGCGCTCCAGAATGCCCTCGCATTGCAGCCGCTCCTGCTTTTCAACGGGGAGAAAAACCATGCCTACGCCGTAGTCGCCGGGTTCGGGTAGGGTGAAACCGAGCGTTGCGCACTCGCGTGCGAAAAATTTGTGCGGAATCTGGATGAGGACGCCCGCGCCGTCGCCGGTTTCCGGATCGCAGCCGCACGCACCCCGGTGGGTCAGATTGATGAGAACCTGAATGCCCTTGAGAATGATGTCGTGCGATTTCTGACCCTTGATGTTAGCCACAAAGCCGATGCCGCAAGCATCGCGCTCGTTGGCCGGATCGTACAGTCCCTGCGGCGCGGGTAGACCTCGGCTCTGAGTGGGATCAATCATGGTCAGTGCTCCAACGGGGAGTTGAATAAATATACCAACATCTGAATTATAAGGCAATAGCAATTTGTATCCATATTGACATTAGAAATACTTATGTTATGCTCGTCACGTGATCTTCGAGAACCTTAAGCTTTTCCGTGATATAGCACAGACGAAGAGCATCAGCCGCGGCGCTACTCTGAATGAGATCAGCCAGTCCGCTGCAAGCCAGTATATGCAGGAGTTGGAGCGGCGGTTGGGTGTCAGTCTGCTCGACCGCACGACGCGGCCTTTGACGCTGACCCCGGCAGGAAAGCTGTTTTACGACCTTTGCCGCGACGTGCTGCGCCGAGAAGAGCAGTTTCAGCTGCTGTTGGACAATCTAAAGGGGTTGGTGGAAGGTGCAGTGCGCGTGGCGTCGATTTATTCGATCGGTCTCTCGGAGATGTCGCGCCTTCAAGATGAATTCGCCGCGCGTTTTCCCCACGTGCAGCTTCACGTGGACTATCTGCGCCCCGACAAAGTCTACGAAGCGTTGCTGAAGGATCAGGCCGATCTGGGGCTGGTCAGTTATCCGGTGGGCACCAAAGACCTGGCGGTGATCCCGTGGCGCGAGGAGGAGATGGCGGTCGCGGCGCCGCCCTCTCATCCGCTCGCGAAGAAGAAGGTGTTGGTACCCGCCGATCTTAACGGCCAGGAATTCGTGGGCTTCGACGAGGAGCTCATGATACGCCGTGAGCTGGACCATTTCTTCCGCGAGCAGGGAATCGAGATCCAACTCGCCATGCAGTTCGATAACATTCAGATGATCAAGGAGGCGGTGGCACTGGGCTCGGGCATCAGCATTCTGCCGGCGCGCACCATGCAGGCGGAGATTGCCCAGGGCCGGCTGGTTGCCATTCCGCTGCACGCCCCGGAGCTGGTGCGTCCCGTGGGCATTGTGCATCGCAAGCGCAAGCGATTCAGCCACGCCGTGGAATCGTTTCTGGAATTGCTGCTCGAGCAGCCCGCGCCGGTGGGGACGTAGACATGAGCACAGCTGGACCGCCGGATAGGGCGTCCGTCGTTCGCGAGTGGACCAGCGCCGCCGGCGCCTGGCGGAAATGGCGGCAGGAGTTCGCGCTGCAAAGCCGGGCGGCGACGGACCTGTTGCTCGAAGCCGCGCGCGTCGAGCCCGGCATGAGGATTCTGGATCTCGCCAGCGGCTCGGGGGAACCCGCGGTATCGCTGGCGCGGGCAGCTGGACCGAAAGGGCGCGTCGTCGCGACGGATATCGTGCCTGAGATGCTCCTCGGGGCGCAAGAACATGCAGCCGACCGTGGCGGAGGCAATGTTGTGTTCGCCGCCGCGAATGGCGAGATCCTACCTTTTTCCGATGGAATTTTTGACCGGCTGACCTGCCGCTTCGGCGTCATGTTTTTTCCGGATGTGGAGAACGCCATGGCGGAGGCGCGGCGCGTGCTTAGGTCGAATGGGCGCGCAGTCTTCCTCGCATGGGGCGAAGCACGGCATAACACCTTTTTCAGCGCCACCACGGGTGTACTGCTAAAACACGCGCCCCCCGCGCAGCAAACTCCGGACTTGGCGCATCGATTCGCCGAACGGGGTTCGCTCTCCGCCGTGCTCCGCCACAGCTTTCAGCAAGTGACTGAAACATTTCACTCGATCTTCTGGACATGGCCGGGCACGCCGGAGGGATTCTGGGACTACAGCGCGGAAGTGCGGCGGTCGTTCCGGAGAATCTTCGAATCCCTGGGGCCGGCCGAGCAAGAGGAGGCGAAGCAGGAATCGCTGGCGGAGATGCAGCGCTCCTACGACGGCGAGCGAGTGAATTTCAGTGCGCAGATCGTGATCGCGACGGGCGTGCGCGGTTGAGAGAAACCGGTCAGTATCCGGCGACCACGCGGGCCTTCTCCTCTTTCTCTTTTTCTTCTTCCGGCTTCTTCTTCGGCTCCGGCTTCGGCAGTTCCTTACGAGGCAGCATCTGGTCGCGTGTAGCGGCGTGATACACCACAGACGCCATGATGGCGGCGGCCTGCATCAGATCGGGCTGCTGCAAACGGTCGTACAAATCCATGTTGGAGTGGTGAGTACGCGTTCCATATTCCACGGGATCCTGAATGAACTGGAAGCCGGGCAGGCCGACGGCGTCGAAAGAGAGATGATCGGTACCGCCGGTTTTGCGGATCGTCACCGTGGAAGCGCCGAGATCCTTGAATGGCGCAAGCCACGCCTCGAACAACGGGCGCATCATGTCGTTATCCTGCAGGTAGACGCCGCGAATCTTGCCGGTGCCGTTGTCCAGGTTGAAGTAGCCCGATAACTTGGCGTGTTCGGATTTTAGCGCCATGGTTTCACGATCGGCGAAGTGCTCCTTTACATAAGCTTTTGAGCCGAGCAGGCCCTGCTCCTCGCCGGTCCACAGCGCGATCCGCACCGTCCGTGGCATGTCTAGTTTCAGTGCTTTCAGAATGCGGATTGCCTCCATCGTCACCGCGCACCCGGCGGCGTTGTCTGTGGCGCCTGTGCCGCCACTCCAGGAATCGAGATGCGCGCCCAGCATGACGACCTCGTCTTTTTTGCCGCCCTTACCGCCGGGAATCTCGGCGGTCACATTGAGCGAATCTTTCTCCTCGTTCTCCATGCGGTTCTCAATGTCGAACTGCAGTGTGACTGGCGTTTTCTTCTCCAACAGGCGCGCGATGCGATTGTAGTGTTCAAGGGTCAGGGCCACGGCGGGCGGCGGTACTTCGTCCCGCAATTCGCGCGATCCCGCGGCGGTGGCGAACACAGTGCCGCCGTCGGTGCCGTAACCGGGAATCAGAGTGAGCGCGACGCCTTCCTCGCGGAGAAACTTGTTTACCTTGTTGCGCCACTTCCGTGCGGCTTCACGGTCGAGTTTGCCGGTGTAGCCGGGGTAGGGTAGCGGGCCTTGTGGTGGCTTCGGTATTGGGGCAAAGAACGGCGATTCGGGCGATGGATCGGGCGCCAGGGCCTCGGCCGCCAGCTCCTCATTAGTGAACCTGCGTGCCAGGCCGGCGGTGACGAGCGGGGACGGCCGCGCATCTTCGAGAAGAACAATCTTGCCCTTCAGCTTGCCCTTGAATTTTTCCATGTCGGCTTCGATGCGAATGGGCGCCAGCACCGGATCGCCGGTGAGCGTACCGTTAGTCCCCGGCGACCACGGTCGCGCGAAGCCAATGAGCGGCGCGTACTGCGGTTCTTTCATGTGCGCCCCGAAACGGACGCAGTACCAGGTGCGTCCAAAGGGGCCCCAGTTCTCCAGCTTGACGTTCGCCAAACCCCATTCGTTGAATCGCCGCACCGCCCACTCGCCGGCCGCCTGAATGCCCGGCGACCCCGTTAAGCGCGGGCCATAGACGTCGGTGAGATAAAATGCGTTCTCCATTACCTTCGAATTCTGGAACGCTTCATTCTTGATGCGATTGATGGTGTAGAGGTCGACCTTTTCCTGCGCCGAAAGGCTGCCCACAATGAAAACCGCACAGATAAGTTCCCGCATGGAGTGGCAGGTTATCACGGTTCAATCAACAGGTGTTGCGTCCTGTGGATTCTCAGCGGGTGCGCTGGTGTGAAATGATACGGCGCGTTGAAGCGCTCTTCAGTTCTCAGGAAGCTGCGGTTTCACGGCCGGAAGGCCAAAGATGGTACCAGAGTTGCATCCCACGCGTCAGGAAGCCGCTCCGCTGGTACAGGCGCTGGGCCGTGATGTTGCTCCCCGAGGCTACTACGGTGACATCGCGAACTTCCCTCTCCTGAAACCAGCAGAGCGCATGATGTACCAGTTGCCGGACAACTGCCTGGTTCTTCATCCCACCGGTCGCACCCATCAGGCCGATCTGGCCGCTGCCGTCGTCTTTCAGGTGACAGCAGATGTAACCAGCCGGCTGCGCATCCTGTTCGGCCACCAGCACGATGTCCGCATACCCGTGGCAGCTCTTCTCGATCCACCCGCGATACATCTCGTCGCACAAGAAGACAGGAAAGCGCCCGTCCTGATAAAAGCGCGAATCGTTATAGCTGCGGCCTGCAATCTCACGCAGCGCTGGAATGTCCGCGGGCACCGCCTCGCGGATGCCGTCATCGTTCCAGGTTCCGGCATACATGTTCAACAGACGCGCGGCCAGTGTGACACGAACATTGATCAGCTGGAATCCTTGCAGCTCGGCGAGCTGGATCGTCTCTTTTTCCTGATCCGCCAAAAAGTAAAGACAGTCGATCGACTGGTCATGCACGGTGAGAGCGATCTCGGCGGTCCGATCCCCATCGAGCCGGTGACCGGTGACGCGCGCTATGCGGATGCCGAAGAACTTCGAGTCCCACTCGAGGAATTCGCAAATACTCGTTGGGGCGGAGGATTTCTGAGGAGCAGGAGCGGAAGCCGGACCGGTGCGTGGCCGCTCGGCCACAGCGGCGGGGGATGAAATGACTGGAGCGCCTGTCAGATCCGCCATGCCCTATTCTTGCCATGGAACTTATCGAAAATCATCGCTAACTTTGGACATACAAGGAGTCCATCTAAGGAGCCAGCGCTAGATCCAAAACAAGTTGGGTCCGCCCGGACCTTTACGAATCAAGAACCGGTTTCAAGTCTCACAAGTGCCGGTTCCATATCACGTGTGCGGTTCCGTGGCGAGGCCTGACGAGATCGTTCTCATTACAATTCTCGCCGCGGGACACTTCGGGCCATCCGTTTTTGCCATCCCGCCACACCACCGGGCGCCTCAGGCTGATTTCGCTTGGAATTGGGGCCGCTTACCAGGCGGCCCCGGAAATAAGGAGTAGAACCAGTGCTGACAGGACTAATTTCGCTCAAAACGCCTTTGACCACAAGGCATCTTTCGGAGGAATTCGTTACTTCGAGAGTATCTTTTGATCCGACTCAGTGGTTTTGGAAACTTGCGATCCGTGGAACTGATTGCCCAGACGCTCGATAGCGATTCGCACCAGCTGGCTCCGCGTCCGTGCCCCCAATTTGCTGAACAGGCGTTGGATGGTACTCTTCACGGCGCTCTCCGACGTTTCGATGCCGCCGGCGATCTCTTTGTTGGTCTGGCCCTCGAAAATCCCGCGCAGCACCGTCTGCTCCAGAGCGGTTAACGCTATCGATGCGTCCGACTGGGCATCTTCGGAGCCGATAGCCGATGGTTCGTTTTCACTGATAATTGCTGTTAACCGGGGAGCGCCGGAAAAGACATAAGTCGAGAAACACACGTTGGCGGTGAACGACTCGCCACCGGGCCGCGTGGCGGTGCACTCCATTGTGGTGCGGAACACCGGAGCGCTCGGATCGGAGGGTACCTGTGCGAGCGCGGGCAGATATCCGGCGATATTTTGCCCCAGCAGGGCATCTTTCGCCACACCCAGCAGGCGGCTGGCGGCATCATTGGCCTGAATCACGCGCCCCGACTTGTCCAGGGTCAGGATGGCAGCCGAGCTGGTCTCGATCAGCACGCGCAATTGTTCTTCAGAATCGCGGAGCAGGCGGTCGCGGGCCTGGATCTCGACCAGTTGCTCCTTCACCTTTTGAAAATTCCCCAGAATGCCTCGCACCAGCCAGCCTGCCGCGGTAAACGAGCCAAAAGTCAGGAAAAGGCGTGGAAAAACGAGGGCTGTGTCGAACTCCCCGACCGCCTCACGCAGGACCGCGCAAATGGCCGAGACAACCGCGATCTGCCATTGCCCGAAGGAACTGGCCACCAGAAAAATGGGGAAGAAGTAAAGAAATCCCAGCGAGATTTCATGCGCCACCGCGACCTTCCTGTCGATGATCGCGATGGCCGCGATAATTGCCGTGGCAGTGAGGAGGATCCGGGAACGGCGGTAACTCAGGACCGATTCGGTGAGCCGCATTTCTGTTCCATGTTAAACGACGCGGCGCGTGGCCACAAACGGCAAGGCCGGCGTGTGGCAACATGGAAGGCAATGCGTCGGGAAATTTTACTTTTGCTGTGGCTTGCGGGACCGATTTGCGCCCAGCAGGTGCATCCGGTTACCGGCCGTCACATCGCGCCGGTAATGGGGATCGGCGGTGCGGACTGGCTCGTCCGGCCCGAGCGCGAGGCCGAAGAAGCGCCGGATGCGGCGCTCGATGCCATCGGCATTGCGCGCGGGTCGGTCGTGGCCGATATCGGAGCGGGTGCCGGCTATTTCACCTGGCGCCTGGCGGAGCGCGCCGGACCAACCGGCAAAGTCTACGCCAATGACATTCAGCCGGCGATGCTCGAACTCCTGCGCAAAAATATCGATGCGCGGCATCTGACCAATGTCGAAACCGTGCTGGGGGCGGAAGATGACCCCAAATTGCCCGCGGGCCGCATAGATCTGGTGCTTCTCGTCGACGTTTACCATGAATTTTCCCAGCCCCAGAAGATGCTGCGGAAAATTCGTGAGGCGCTGAAGCCCGCCGGCCGGCTGGTGCTCTTGGAATATCGAAAGGAAGATCCGACCGTGCCTATCCGGCCCGAGCACAAGATGAGCGTGGACGAAGTGCGCGCCGAGGTGCAGCCGGAAGGATTCCGCTTCGAAAAAAACCTGGCGACTTTGCCGCGCCAGCACATCCTCATTTTCCGCAAGAGCGCGCCGTGAAGGGCGACCGTTTACCTTCCGAGCATTCTACCTTTCTGGACCGTGCTACAGGAGCGCGCGTACACCAGTTGACAGCGCATCCCTCCGTCAACCATGGGACTTATTTTCTGCAGAGCTCGTTTACGCCGGATGGGCAGGCACTCATCTTCACGTCATACCGCAGCGGCAACGCGCAGTTGTATGAGGTCTCGCCATATCCCGATGGCGATATCACCCAGCTGACGGATGGCCCGGCGATCCATCCCTTCTCGCCAGCGATTCATCCCGACGGCCGGCGCATTTTCTTCGCACGCGGCGGCGGCATCTGGCGGGTAGCCCGTTCTACGCTGGAGGAACGTTGTGTGATCGATTTCCCCGGCGCTCAACTGGGAGAATGTTCTTTCGGCGCGGGCGGCGATTGGATCACCGCGGCCATCAAGCAGGGATCGCAGCAAGGGCTAGTTACGGGGCGCGCGGACGGCACACGCTGGCAGCTGATTCCATTTCCGCGTACAGTCATTCATCCGCAATTTCATCCGCTTGAGCCGGAGTGGATCGAGTTCGCCGCCGATCCCGCGCCGCGCATGCATCGCGTACGCCGCGACGGGTCCGGTCTCGAGTGCTTGTATCAGCATGGCAACGATGAATTCGTTGTGCATGAGACGTTTCTCGGCCGGACCGGCAACCTGGTCTTCACGGTCTGGCCGCGTGAATTGCGCATTATGGACTGGACGACGCGCGCAATGCGTACTGTAGCCGAATTCAATGCCTGGCACATCACGCCCAACCGCGCCGGAACGGTTGTGCTGTGCGATACCAACCATCCGGACCTGGGTCTGCACACGATCGACGTGGCTAGCGGCGCGCGGCGGCGCATCTGCCTTTCGGAAGCCAGTGGTCAGGGCACGCAATGGCGTAAGTCGCGCTACGCACTGGCGGAAGACTTCGCGGCGGCGGCCGGCGCGGCCGGAGGGCGCGCGCTGAGTTGGATGGAAGTGGCGTCCGACTCCGTGTATGGGCCGCAATGGACGCATCCGCATCCATCGTTCTCGCCCGATGAGAAATTAGTGGCGTTCGCCAGTGACCGCACCGGACACACGCAGGTTTATACCGTGGAGGCCGGTTAATTCTTCAACGTGACCGGCCCCGGCAATTCCTTGCGCGGTAACATCTCGGCACGGTTGGCTGCGTTGTAAACGACGGACGCGATCACCGCCGCGGCTTGCATCAAATCCGCTGGTACGGCGTGATCGTACACGTCCATGTTGGAGTGATGGGTGATCCGCCCGTATTCCACCTCGTCCTGGATGAACTGGAATCCCGGCAGGCCTACCTGATCGAACGATTGGTGATCCGTGCCGCCGGTGTTGCGGATACTGATGGTGGTCGCGCCGAGATCGCGAAGCGGCGCCAGCCATGCTTCGAACACCGGACGCATGGCGTCATTCTCCTGCAAATAAACGCCGCGAATCTTCCCGGTGCCGTTGTCGTGGTTGAAATATCCGGAGAGTTTTGCGTGCGCCGGTTTGAGCTGCATGGTTGCAGGGTCGGCGAAATTGTCTTTTACGTAAGCGCGCGAGCCGTAGAGGCCCTCCTCTTCGCCACTCCATAATCCGAGCCGGACGGTACGGTCCAGCCTGAGGTGGAGTGTTCGCAGGATCCGCATCACTTCAATCATGACGGCGCTACCGGTCCCGTTATCGGTCGCGCCAGTCCCGCCAATCCAGGAATCAAAATGCGCTCCAATCATGACGATCTCATCTCTCTTGATGCCGCCCGGAATGT
Source organism: Bryobacteraceae bacterium (assembly GCA_035577325.1). Lineage (GTDB taxonomy): Bacteria > Acidobacteriota > Terriglobia > Bryobacterales > Bryobacteraceae > QHXW01. The sequence goes on from DATLVQ010000170.1 coordinate 16,896, forward strand.
TGCCGATGATGTTGAGTCCCTCGCCCGTAGCGCCTTCAGACGTGGTGTGGACTTCGAGTTCGAGCTTCACCGGCACCTTCCTATCCAGCAGACGCGCGATACGGTTATAGTGCTCGATGGTAAGTGCAATGCGCGGCCCGGCCATCGGCTGGTCCTGCTTGAACGTGCCAGCGGCCTCGCCGAATACGGTGCCAGCGTCGGCGTTATAGCTGGGAACAATGGCCGCGACGGCGCCTTCGCGCGTCAGGAATTGGTTGACCCTATCGGTTAGGCCGTCTTCGTAATCGTAGACTTTGGCCTGCACGTCGAGCGGCGCCAGGTCGAAAAACGCTCGCCGCTCCGCCGGCTTCTCCGGCAGGATCATTTTCTCGATGTCGAACGGTGGCAGGGCTTGCGGCGCGTCCGCCTGCGCCTCCTGGGCCAGCTCCGTGTCCGAAAAACGCCGCGCGGGCGCTGTGGTGATCGGAGTGATGTCCTTAGGTTTGGCGAGCAGCACGATCTTGCCCCGCAGCTTGCCCTTCTGCTCCTGGAAGAATCTTTGCACTTCTTCTTCCGTCTTCTTTATGTTCAGGCGATCGGTGATGGTGAGCGGCGCGAGCACCGGCTCTGCCATCAGCGGACCATTTGTGTTCGCCGACCATGCCAGAGGAAAACCGATCAGCGGCGCGTACTCCGGCTCTTGCAGCGAAATACTAAACTTCGTCAGGCGCCAGCTTCGCCCGAATTTGCCCCAGGGCTCGATGGCGGCGTCTTCTACTCCATACTCTTTCAGACGTTTCACCGCCCAGTTCGCGGCGACTGTGAATCCGGGCGAGCCCGTCAACCGCGGACCGTACACATCCGTCAGCCAAAACAAGTGGTCCATGACCTTCGAGTTCTGGAAGGCTTCCTTTTTGATGCGCTGAACCACGGCCAGATCGACCGCCTCTTCCGCGCAGAGCGCAGCGGCAAACAGAGAGAGGATAATCAGTTTTTTCGTCATTGGCGTAAGTTCGAGAGTATAGCGTAGCGGGAGACCTAGGAATTTCCGAGCTCTCTACTATTTTGGCGGGGCGGCGATGGTTA
>DATLVQ010000171.1:0-7193 GCA_035577325.1 Bryobacteraceae bacterium
CGATTCGCGCGTCCGGCATCCGTGGCAGGATTACCGCCGACACCGGGTCCGGCGGCGTGCACGTCGAACAGACCGGCTCGGGTGACATCCGGGCGCATACGGGCTCGGGCGGCGTGACGGTGCACACGCCCGCCAAGGAGGGTTTCGATCTGCGCGCGCGTACCGGCTCCGGGAGCATCACCGTGGACCGGCCGATGACCGTGCAAGGCACCATCAGTAAACACGAGCTGATGGCCAAAGTGGGCGGCGGCGGCAGTGCGATTGTGGACGTACGGACGGGCTCCGGCAGCATCCGGATTCAATGAGGAGCCACTATGCGACGGAACATCGCCTACGCTTTCCGGATGCTGGCGAAAAATCCAGGGTTCACGGTAGTGGCGATGCTGACGTTGGGGTTGGGAATCGGCGCCAACACCACGATCTTCAGCCTGATCAATTCGCTGCTCTTGCGGCCGCTTCCCTATAAGAATCCCGATGCTCTAGTTGCGCTCGATCTCGTGAACGGGCAATCGCTGTTTCCGTGGTCTTATCCGATGTTCGAAGAACTGCGGCACGATCAGCGGACGTTCGCGAACGTGGCGGGATTTTCCGACCTGGATGTGAACCTCACCGGGATCGAAGCGCCACAGCGGTTGCGCTGTGAACTGGTGTCGGCTTCGTATTTCGCCATGCTGGGAATCGAGCCGGAGCGTGGCCGTGTGTTTCGGCCGGAAGAGGACCGGGAGCCCGACGCGCATCCGCTGGCGCTGGTGAACGACAAGCTGTGGCGGCAGAATTTCGGAGGCGATGTTGGTCTAATTGGTCGAACCATCCATCTGAATGAGCTTCCCTATAGGGTCGTAGGTGTAATGCCGCGCGGCTTTAACGGGCAGTCGGGGGACATCGATGTATGGGTGCCCCTCACCATGGCGCCGTCGTTAAGCCATATTCCCAAGCGCCTGGTCAACGCCCGGAATTTCTGGATGCGAACCCTTGCCCGGCTGAAGCCCGGAATTGCTGTAGCGCAAGCGCGTGCCCAGCTGCTGATTCTCGCCGGCGAAATAGAGAAGGCCTACCCGCATCCTGAGGCGATGTCGCCCTGGAAGGTGCAAGCGACATCCCTGGTGGAAGCGAAGACAGATCCGGTGATGCGCAAATCGCTGCTCATCATGTTCGGCGCGGTTGGATTTGTTTTACTCATCGCTTGCGTGAACATGGCGAATCTCATGATGGGCCGGGCTATGTCGCGAAGGAAAGAGATCGCGGTGCGCCTGGCCATCGGGGCGAGCCGGGGTGCGCTCATTCGCCAGCTTCTCACCGAGAGCGTGATTCTGGGTGTAGCCGGCGGTATCGCCGGATTTTTCGTTGCCGCTTATGCCATTGATCTCACAGTCGCGCTGCATCCGGAAGCTTCCGTAGGATTCTGGGCCGGATTCGCGCGCAGTCTCGAAAGCGAAGCCGTCCGTATGGATACGCCGGTTCTGGTCTTCAACCTGGCAATTTCGATCCTGGCGGGTGCGCTGTTTGGTCTGCTGCCCGCTTTCGAATCGACACGCTTGGACTTGAATCAGGCGCTGAAGGACGTTACCAGCGGCTGGTCCGCGGGATTGCAGAGCTTACGCCGAGTGCATTCCCGCAGCGTCCTGATCGCAGGCGAAATGGCGTTGGCTCTGGTGCTGCTGGCCGGCGCGGGACTAATGCTGGAGAGCTTCGCTCGGATGCTGCAAACGAACATTGGCGCAGCGGCCGATCATGTCCTGACCGCGAGCGTCGATCTGCCACCGCGAAAATACTCGCCCGCGGCTGTCGTGCGTTTTGATGAGCAGTTGCTGAATCGATTGCGAGCTGCTCCGGGCGTTGAGGCCGTGAGTGTCGCCAATTCTCTGCCGGTGCGCGGAGAGACCGATGTCACCATGATGAACCTCGGGCCTGGCAAGGAGGAACCGGCGGTCGGTGTGCACAGCGTGAGCCCCGATTACCCCCGCATTTTCCGCATTCCCTTGCGCAGCGGGCGATGGATTAACGATCACGACCGCGCCGGATCGCAAAAAGTGCTGCTGGTGAACGAGACTGCCGCGCGGAAATTTTGGCCCGGTGAAAACCCCATCGGCAAGCATGTCCTGCTAAAGGTTTGGGACACGGGCGAGCAGGAAGCCGAGGTGATCGGCGTCACCGCCGACGTGAGGTACGACGGAGTTGAGAAACCGGCCGAGAACGACGTTTATGTCAGCTTCGCGCAATACCCGGAAGGGGGAAATATTGTACTGCGCGTGGCGGGCGATCCTATGTCGGCGGCGCCTCTTGTTAGAACCGTTGTTCACGAGCTCGATCCGGATCTTCCGGTATACGGTGTCCAAACAATGGAGCAGCAGCTAGCGAGGGCGACTTCCCGAACGCGTTTCAGCGCGGTACTGCTGGGGGTGTTTGGGGCCTTGGCGCTCGGGCTCGCGGGCGTCGGCGTCTACGGCGTGGTGGCGTACTCGGTGGCGGCGCGTACCCATGAGATTGGGATCCGCATGGCGCTCGGCGCCAGCCGGAGCGATGTACTAAAGCTCGTGGTGGGCGATGGGCTCTTGCTTTGCGCAGCCGGCCTCATGGTAGGCATACCGGTGGGGCTCCTCGTGACGCGCGTGCTTTCCAGCTTCCTCTATGGCACGAAACCCGGCGACCCAATGGCATTCGCCGGAGTTTCACTGCTACTGACCGGCATGGCCACTCTGGCGTGCTACATCCCGGCACGGCGTGCGATGAAGGTCGATCCGCTGGTGGCGCTCCGGTACGAATAGGGCTAGTTGCCGGTTACGGCCCGCTATCCGCGGCCCTGCCGCTTGCTGCTATAGTCGCATCCAAGAGCCTTGATGCGGTTACGGAATAGACTAGGATATCCGGAAAGGCGACTCGACCCCTGCGAGAATGCATCGCGGGCGCGTCTATGAGCGCCGATCGAGAAAATCTTGCCGCCCTTACCGAGGAACTGCGACGGCTGCGTCAGACAGTAGCGGCACTCGAAGAGCAGGCGTCGGAGTCACGGCGAAGTGAGCAACGCCTGGCCGCGCGCGATGCCGTGACGCGTGCGCTGTCGGAGTACTCGTCGCTGGCCGATGCGGCTCCGCACATTCTGCGCGCCATTTGCGAGACGCTCGAGTGGCGCATGGGAGCGCTTTTCGTGGTGGAGCAGGACCGGCTGCGCTGTGTGGAGGTTTGGCACAAACCGCATTCCGCCGCTCCCAAATTCGAGCTGGCTACGCGCGCGCATACTTTTTCAAGGGGCGAAGGCATGCCCGGGCGCGTGTGGGAACGGGCGCAGCCCGCATGGATACCCGACGTCACCCACGATGAAAACTTTCCACGATCGGCGATCGCGGTGAAAGAGGGCCTGCGGTCTTCGCTCGGCTTCCCCATCGCCGTAGCTGGCGAGGTCGTGGGCGTCATGGAGTTTTTCAGCGGGGAAATCCGGGAGCCGGACCAGAAACTGCTCGACATGCTCGGCGCTCTCGGCAGCCAGATCGGGCAGTTCATCGAGCGCAAGCACGCCGAAGAGATACTCGACCGCTTCTTCACGCTGTCGCTCGACATGCTGTGCATCGCCAGCTTCGAGGGCCGGTTCCTCCGGCTTAATCCGGCCTGGCAGCGAATTCTCGGCTACAGCATCGAAGAGCTCACCGCATCGCCGTTCGTCGAATTCGTGCACCCCGACGATCGCGCCGCGACAGTTGCAGAGATGGGGAAGTTGATTGCGGGCGAACAGACGGTATCATTCGAGAACCGCTACCGGGCGCGCGATGGAACGTACCGGTGGATGCTGTGGACGGCAACGCCGTTCACACGCGCTCGCTTGGTTTACGCCGCGGCCCGCGACATTACCGAGCGTAAGCGCGCTGAGGCGAAGATCCAACGGTTGAAAGAAGCCGCCGAAGCCGCCAATCGCACCAAGAGCGATTTCCTGGCCCGAATGAGTCACGAAATGCGCACGCCGCTGACGGCCATCATCGGTATGAGTGATGTGCTGGATCGTACGGTGCTCTCGAGCGAGCAGCGACAGTACGTCGCCAGCTTGCAGCGCGCCGGCGGCCACCTGCTGGCCCTGATCAACGATCTATTGGATCTTTCGAAAGCCGAGTCCGACCGCCTCACGCTCGAAAATATCGACTTCAGCCTGTTCGAGGTTCTGGAAAAGACTGCGGAGATCACCGCCGTGGCGGCGCGTCAGAAGCGCGTCGCTTTGCGCCGCGAGGTGGCGCCGGATATTCCGGCCATGCTCACCGGAGATCCCGACCGGCTGCGCCAGGTGTTGATCAACCTGGTCAGCAACGCGATCAAGTTCACCTCCGGCGGCCAGGTTGTCATCCGCGTGGAACGGGACCCCGATGAGCGCGATCCCTGCGCTCTGCGTTTTTCCGTGGCCGACTCCGGCGTCGGGATTCCCGAAGATAAACTGGGCGTCATTTTCGAAGCCTTCGCGCAGGCCGACACATCCACCACCCGGCAATATGGGGGCACGGGCCTGGGGCTGGCCATCGCCAAGCGGTTTGTCGAGGCCATGGGCGGCCGCATCTGGGTGGAGAGCAGAGTCGGAGCGGGGAGCACGTTTCACTTCACCGCAAGATTTGGCCGTTGTACTCCCACGCGCGGGAAGGAGCGGGTGGTCGCATCGGCCGCGCCCGTGCGCGAATCGGCTTCCGATGCGGCGCGTCCGCTGCGAGTTCTGGTAGCGGAAGATTCCGAAGACAGCCGGTTTCTGCTGGAGACCTATCTGAAAGAGGCGGGGCATGTATCCGATTTCGTGTCAAACGGCGAACTCGCGGTGGCAAAGTTTCGCGAGGGCTCATACGACCTTGTGCTCATGGACGTGCAAATGCCGGTGCTGGACGGTTATGCCGCCACTACGCAGATCCGCGCTTGGGAGCGTGAACATGCGCGAAATCCGACGCCTGTGGTGGCACTGACCGCTTTCGCCCTCGAGACGGAAACTGCCAAGGCGGCCGAGGCCGGGTGCACATCGCTCGTGACCAAACCCATCAAGTTCGCCGAATTGATGCAGGAAATCGAGAAGCATGCGGGCTGCCGATGCCTCGTGATCGATTCCCAAATCGAGCCGAAATTGCGCGCACTGATTCCCGGCTACATCGAAAGCCGGCGTCGGGACCTGCAAACTCTGCGCGCGGCGCTCGATGCGTCCGATTACGAAACCATCCGCGATCTTGGCCACAAAATGAACGGGACCGGCGGGGCATACGGGCTGTCGCGCATCACCGAGATCGGTAGCCTTCTAGAAAAAGCAGCGAGGGAACAGAATCCCGAAGCGGCTCGCGCACAAACCGACGAGCTGGCGCGTTTTCTGGCGCGCGCGCGCGGAGCGCAGCCATGAATAGTGCGGTCACAGCGAGACTCGTTCGCTTCGCGCCGGCATTCGCGCGCAACTGCTGCCGTTCGATTTAACCGCGAGGCGCCCCCGCCTTCACGTATTTGATCAGCATGGCTTCGTTGCCGGTCTCGTTGTAAATCAGCTCGTCCACCAACTGGCGCGTCAGCAGAATGCCGAAGCCTCCGGGCCGCATGCCCAGCCGGTCGCGAATTTCGGCGTGTTCGGTGGGCGCATGAATGGGGTTCGAAACGGCTGCATGAGGCAGTTCACCGAATGAAAAGCCTTTTCCGGGATCGCGCACGTAATAGATGATTGCGCGCCGCGTCCGCACATAAGTGATGCTGACCTTGTTTTCGGGATCGGAGCCGCCGCCGTGCTCGATGGCATTCACTAGGATCTCCCGGAAAGCGCTGGCCACGTTCTCCTGTTCGGCCAGCGGCAAGTCCATCCCCATCTCGCGCAGGAATTGCAGCAGCCGGTCGGCGGTCTGAATCTTGCAGCGCATCCTCAGCCCCAGCCAGTCGGGCCGCGCGGACAGGACCTCGATATCGTCGTCGCCAGCCGGGCTGCTCAACGCGCTGGCGACCATATCAGTGACCGTGCAGACGGTGAACGGCTTGCTGAAATAAGTAAAGGCGCGTTCGCGGATGGCGCGGACTATGTTTTCCGGAGTGCTGGCCACGGTCATCACCACTACTTTGGTTGCCGGCCGCGCTCGCCGCGCCCGCTCCAGCAGCGCCAGCCCGTCCAGCCCTGGCATGTTGACGTCGGTCAGGACCAGATCGTAGGGCGTCGCTTCGATGCGGGCCAGGCCCTCTAAGCCGTCGTACGCACTGTCAATCTGCCGGTCCGGGGCTTCGAGCGCGACTAGCAGCAACCGGTGAACGTCGGGGTCATCGTCCACGATCAGGATGCGCTTCGGGACGGTCATGCCATGTAGTACGATACCAGAGGACGGGGTGACTCGGATGCTCATCGAATTTGATTATAAAGACGACGTCTGTATCATCCGCCCCCGGGGACGTTTCGTTACCGGTTCGGACGCGGAGTATCTGCGCAAGAAAACGGACGAGTTGAAAAGCTGCGGGCGCAGCAAGGTGATGGCGGACTTTCACGACGTGCCATATGCCGACTCGACCGGCATTGCCTTCATTGTTGGCGCGTATACGTCGGTCACGAACTCGCTCGGTGGCCGTTTCGTTCTTGTAAGCCCGAATCCGCGCGTGCGCGAGGTGCTCGATCTCACCCGTCTGAGCACCGTGATCCCGATCGCCGCGGACGAAGCGGCGGGGATGGCGTTTCTAAACGCCGAGGGCCCTGCTGCGCGAAGCGCGGAGAAGTAGGCGCTGGCGATTTCTTGATCCCGCAGATGCCCTGATGAATAGCCTCGGATATCATCACGACGGTTGCCCGCTACCAGGCTAGCGAGTTCCATGGATCGCCTTACCCTGCTTGCGATCTTCTTCCTAGTGGGATGCGCGGCCCACCGGGCGTCGACCTACCGCCTCGTCAAACAAGACTCCGGCGATGTGCTGATCCCGCCCGGTGTGCGTTCGCCCGATATGGCGCGGCGAGCCCTCAAAACCGGCGCGATAGCCGGCGGCGGCCCGTGCTCCGCTGCCGAAGGTATCGTCATTCACCGGCGCGGAAAGCGCCTGAAGATCGATCTCAGACGCGACGCCCTGATGTCGCGACCGCCCGGCTGGCTATCTCTGTGGAGCGCCGGCATCGAACAGCAAGGCTGCATCGGCTCTGGCCAGAGCTTGCGACTTGCGGAGCAGATTGCCCAATCCCTTCCGCTCGATCCCGCGACGGCTTTCTCGCTGCTTCATGCGGGCGAGAGACAGGG
>DATLVQ010000172.1:0-12579 GCA_035577325.1 Bryobacteraceae bacterium
GACACCCCGGGACTCCACGCCATAGCCGCGCGTAAGGATTTCGAGATCGAGGCCGCGTGTGAGCGACTCTAGAATCCTATTCATGTTCGACAACACGAAGTGGTTTTTCTTCATGTTGGCCAGGCACATGTGCTCGGGCAGACCGGTGGACGCCGATTGCTGGCGGGCGAAGTCGTCCGGGGTCTGCACCCCGTCTCCCATGGGCAATGCGCCTGTCAGATAGAAGTCGGCGGCGCGCTTCATGATTTCGATCAATTCCGGGATGGGGATTTCCGTCAGCACGTCCCGCGCGCGCTGCGCGAGGCGCATGTCGCGGCCCAGAAGCCCGGTGTTGGCCTGACTGACGCGCGCAAGCGTCTCGCCCGTCAGAAAATGGACCACCTGGTCCTGTTCAAGGCTTGTGTACGCACGGCCCCAGCGCAAAATCGGCAAGTTCAGCATGGTTTTTCCTCAGGCTTCCAATCGACCGGATTTATATTTCGGTTCCATCGCGAACCGTCCCGGCGCGGTGCCAGCAGCGTCAATAAACCCCCACTACGGTTGTCGCACCCGTCCGGCGGAACGGACGAACGCCGCTGATTCCGTCCCACGGATATTTTTCGTAGGGCTGTTCGCGCTCGCCTTCATCTCTTTCGAGGAAACCGGGAATAAAGGTTTCGCGAGTCAGAGTGGTAAGCCGGACACGCCCGGTGCACCCGTAGTCCACCACTTTGTTGTTGTCATCGAAAGAGACGACTTCAATTACGGCCCGCGGCTGGGGCGCATAGTAGCTGATTTTGTAGTTACTCGCGGCCGTGACGGGTTTCGAGCACGCCAGGCCCATAAGCGTGTTGCCATACGTTGGCGTCATATACACGCCGGGGCCGAGCAGCTCTTCCATGGCGAAGCGGGTGAACTGCGGCGTGAATTCGGTACCGCCGGCGAAGATACCGGTAACGCCAAGTTCCCGAATGCTGGTTCCGCGATCCGCCAACTCCTCGGCCAGGGCCTCAAGCAGTTTGGGCGTGGTGAACATGCACCGGATGTCGTGCCCGGCGTTCAGAATTGTAACCGCCTGCTCGATGACATGGGCCTTGTAGCGCGCCAGTTCATCCATCTTTCCGGCCTTGAGGAGCTTGATGACCCATCGCGGATCGAGATCCACGCAAAAGCAGATGCCGCCTCTGTGCTGGCAGAGATGTTCGACGGCGACGCGCAGGCGCCGGGGTCCGGAAGGCCCGAGCATCAGCCAGTTGGCGCCGCGAGGAAAATATTGTTCCGGCAGAGTGGCGCTGAACATCTCGTAGTCGATGCGGAAATCCTCAATCTGTACGCGGCTTTTGGGCACGCCGGTGGTGCCCCCGGTTTCGAAGACGAACAACGGCAGCCCGCTCAATCCACGCGGCACCCAGCGACGCACCGGGCCTCCGCGCAACCATTCGTCCTCAAAAGGCGGAAACAGTTTCAAGTCTTCAAAACACTGGATCCGGCGGCGCGGGTCCCAGCCCAGCCTGGAGGCAAACTCCAGCCAGAATGTGCAACCGGTTTCGGGATTGAAATGCCACTGAGTAATCTGGCGGACGTGCGCGTCAAGCCGCTGTTTCGCGTCGCGAATACTGGAAGAAATGTCGCTTGCTTGTGCACTCATCTGGATGGGGTTGCGCGGTTGCGCACAATCCAGAATAGCGGAGCGTATCCCGGCGTACAACTTGCCGGCGTTCGGGAGCGCGGCCGGAAATCCACATGCGGTACATAATCCACATGCGGTACATTAATTTGGTTCGATACAGGAAAAGTTGTCCATGGTGCGGGTCGGTTCCGTAAGGCCAACGCAGGCCGCACGGAGTTAGCGACCAGACGCGCCCTGTGATTGATTAAGAGAGGAGGCCACATCATGGATGGCAGCCGCCGAGATTTTCTGAAGGCCGGCGCGTTGGGAGGCGCCGCACTTTCTTTCTTCGGGTTCGATCTGGCACCCGCATACGCACAGTTGCGCGAGTTGAAGATCGCCCGCGCGACGGAAACGCGATCCACGTGTCCTTACTGTTCGGTAAGCTGTGGCGTCATTATTTATACGATTGGCGATAAAGCCAAGAACGTCACACCTCAGGTGATCCACGTCGAGGGTGACCCGGATCATCCCATTAACCGTGGAACGTTGTGCCCTAAGGGAGCTTCGCTGGAACAGGACATCGTGAACCCGCGGCGGCTGCTGAAGCCGCAGGTGCGCCGGCCGGGCTCCGATCACTGGGAAGATATTGCTTGGGACCAGGCAATTGACGAGATCGGCCACTGGGTGAAGAAGACGCGCGACGAAACGTTCGTCGATCGTGATGCTCTCGGGCGCACTGTGAACCGCTGCGAAGGCATCGCATGGATCGGGGGCTGCACCGACACCAACGAATTCAATTACCTGGTGGGCAAAGCCATGCGCAGCCTGGGGGTCTGCTACATAGAAACCCAGGCCCGTGTTTGACACGGCCCTACGGTCTCCAGTTTGGGGCCCACATTCGGACGCGGCGCGATGACCAATGGTTATATCGACATCAAGAACGCCGATATGATTTTGATCATGGGCGGGAACCCCGCGGAGAACCACCCATGCGGTTTCAAATGGGCGATTGAGGCAAAACGCCATCGCAACGCCAAGATGATCGTGGTGGATCCGCGCTTCACGCGCACGGCTGCTACTTCGGATCTATTTCTGCAAATTCGCACCGGCGCCGATATTGCATTCCTTGGCGGAGTCATTCACTATGCGATCGAACATAACCGCATCGCGAAGGAATACTTGACGAACTTTACGAATGGCGCGTTCATTGTGAAGGAGGGTTTCAAGCTGCCCGAGGATGGACTGTACTCGGGTTTCGATGCGGCGGCGCAGACCTATGACAAGGCCACCTGGAACTACGAAGAAGTGGATGGCGCGGCCACAACCTCAGCGAAGCCAGCCCTGCCACCGAAAGTGGCTTACGACCTGACGTTGCAGCATCCCCGTTGCGTCTTTCAGTTGTTGAAGAAACAGTATTCGCGCTACACGCCGGAAATGGTGGAGCGCATCACCGGAATACCGAAGGATCAGTTCGTGAAGGCCGCGGATCTTTTCACATCGGTTCGTAAAGACGGGGATATGAAAAAAGTGGCGACGATCCTATACGCCGTGGGGTGGACGCAGCACACGTTTGGCACACAGATCATCCGAACGGCGGCGATGCTGCAGTTGCTGCTCGGCAATGTGGGGCGCGCTGGAGGCGGTGTCAATGCTTTGCGCGGCCACTCCAACATCCAGGGCGCCACGGACATGGGCGGGGTGTTTGATATCTGGCCGGGATACCTAAAGGTACCGAACCCGGCCGATGTTGACTTGAAAACGTATCTGGATCGAACGACGCCAAAGGCTTCGAAGCCGGCACCGTGGGATTCGTTCAATTACTGGTCGAACACGCCCAAGTTCGCCGTTTCGTTCTTGAAGGCCATGTATGGCGACGCCGCCCGGAAAGAGAACGACTGGGCGTTCCACTACATGCCGAAGGTGGATCGCAATTATGCGTGGACCGAACTATGGGACCACATGTACCGCGGCTCGGTTAAGGGAATGTTCGCTTTCGGCATGAACGGCGTGGCAATTGGGCCCGATTCTCAAAAAAATATCGCAGCGCTCAAGAAAGCCGACTGGCTGGTGGTGGGGGAGATTTATCCGGATGAGACCAGCGAATTCTGGAGGTCGCCAGGAATCTCGCCGGCGGAGATGAAGGAGATCAAGACGACGGTATACCGGCTGGCATGCGCCGGCTTTGCCGAAAAAGACGGGTCGATGACAAACTCGTCCCGCTGGTTGCAATGGAAAAACATTGCCGTACCTCCACCTGGCCAAGCCCGGCTGGATCAAGACATCGTGGCGCAGATTTTCCTCAAAGTGCGAGAGCTCTACAAGACGGAAGGGGGGAAGTTTCCGGACCCGATTTTGAGTCTGACATGGCCCTATACGGATCCCCTGCATCCGGCTTTAGCTGAATTAGCGAAAGAATTCAACGGCAAGGCACTGGCAAATCTGACAGATCCCAAAACGCAGCAGACCATCAAGGCTGGGCAGCAGTTGCCGGCCTTCACATGGCTGAAAGACGACGGCACTACTTCCTGCGGCAACTGGATCTATTGCGGATGCTGGACCGAAGCCGGACCACAACTGGCGCGCCGAGGCACGGAGGATCCATCGGGGCTCGGCGTTTATCCGAACTGGGCGTGGGCGTGGCCGGCGAATCGCCGCGTTATGTACAACCGCGCATCCTGCGATCCCGCGGGAAAACCTTGGGACGCCGAACGGAAACAAGTCTGGTGGAGTGAGCCCGCGCAACTTTGGGTAGGAAACGACGTCCCCGATTTCAAGGCCGATTCCAACCCCAAGGATCACATGGGCCCATTCATCATGAATCCGGAAGGAGTGGGACGAATATTCGGGCCGCTGGCGGCTTTTGCCGATGGGCCGTTCCCAGAGCACTACGAGCCGATCGAGAGTCCCGTTCAGAACGCGCTGCACCCGAGCCAATCAAACAATCCGGTAGTCAAGAAGCTCTCTACACCGGAAGACAAATATGGCACGGCAGCCGAAGGCTTCAACATCATCTGCACCACTTACCGGCTCACCGAGCATTACCACTACTGGACCAAAAATAATCCGATGAGTGTGCAGCTGGTTCCCGAACCGTTTGTCGAGATACCAGTGGAATTGGCTGCGGAGTTGGGGATCAAGGGCGGCGAGAAAGTGAAGGTAACAAGCGCGCGGAGCTACTACATCGCAAAAGCTTTCGTCACCAAGCGCATTAAGCCGATGACGATTGAAGGCAAGAAGGTGCACCAAATCGGCATACCGATCCACCAAGGTTATCGCGGGATTCAGGAAGACGCAGGTAAGGACGCAAGAACCATCGTCAACCGGCTCACACCGACGGTGGTCGATCCCAACGCATTCACACCGGAATTTAAAGGCTTTCTCGTCAAGCTGGAAAAGGCATAGGGAACGACATGAGCCAGGCAACATTGGAAATCCGCCGAATCTCGGGCCACGCGGGACCCGCGCCCGGCGCCGGTGTGGAGCGCGCCCAACAGGTTTGCAAGCTGGTCGATACCACGACCTGCATCGGCTGCAAGGCCTGCGAGGTCGCGTGCCTCGAGTGGAACGGCTATACCTTCAGCGAAACGGTCTTCGACAACAGTTATCAGACGATGCCGGAAACGGCATGGAATTATTGGAACCTGATCAAGTTCAATGAGCATGAGAGCCCAGACGGCAAGCTGATGCTGTTAATGCGCAAAGATCAGTGCATGCACTGCGCGGAGCCGGGCTGCCTGGCGGCCTGTCCGGCGGATGGCGCGATCGTCCAGTACGCGAACGGCATCGTCGATTTTCAGCAGGACCACTGCATTGGCTGCGGGTACTGCGTGAGCGGATGCCCGTTCAATATTCCCAAGTTCAACCCGAGCACGAAGAAGATGTTCAAGTGTACGCTCTGCGCCGACCGCGTCAACCAGGGACTGGAACCGGCTTGCATCAAAGCCTGCCCCACCGGCTGTCTTCACTTCGGTACGAAGGATGACATGACAGACCTGGCAGAGTCGCGCGCGCAACAGCTTCGCGAGCATTTCGGCTTCGAGAAGGCGGGCGTCTATGATCCAGCCGGTGTTGGCGGAACAGGCGTCATCTACGTGCTGCACGATGCGACCAATCCGGAGGCGTACGGCGGGTTGCCCAAGAATCCTCGCATTCCCTGGGTTGTCCGGCTGTGGAAAGGTCCGGCCAAGTGGATCGGCAATTTGGCCATGCTGGGCGGCATTATCGGCGTGACGCTCCACTATCTGCGATTTGGCCCCAAGCAGGTTGAGGATCACCGGGATCAGAAAGGCGGACAAGCGTGAGCGTTTCGCATGTAGTCTCTTCGTCACGCACGACCAGCGACGACGGCGATCGGATACTTCGCTACACGCTGGGCGAGCGCGTTAACCACTGGATCGCGGGCCTGTCGTACATATATTGCCTGCTGACAGGCCTGGCGTTCTGGTCGCCTTACATGTTCTGGATGGCCACCATCGTGGGCGGCGGACCGGCTGCACGCTTCTGGCATCCCTGGTTTGGCCTGGTTTTCACGGCTTCGGTTTTGTGGATGTACAAGATCTGGCGGAGCGATATGCGCGCTACCGACGCTGACCGCGCCTGGTGGAAAGCGGCAAAGTACTACGTCCGGAACGAAGACGAGAATCTTCCGCCCATTGGACGCTTTAACTACGGCCAAAAACTTTTCTTCTGGCTGATGTTTTATGGCGTGATCCTGCTGCTGCTTTCAGGCGTGGCCCTATGGTTCGTCGAATCCATTCCGTGGAGTCTGCGCTGGCTGCGATATCTGGCGGTGGCGGTGCACGTCGCGGTTGCGCTCGCGACCATCGGTGGGTTTATCATTCACGTCTACATGGCCACCGCCATGGTACGCGGCGGTTTCACCTCGATCATCCGCGGGGAAGTTTCGTCCACCTGGGCCAAGACGCACCACCGGCTCTGGTACGAACAAGTCACCAAGAGGACAGCCGGACGGAAATGAATCGATCCAAGTGGCATCGGCGGATCGAACGTGCCGAGGCGTTAGCGGATGCACATCCATTCGCAGGCGAAGTACTGCAATTCTACAAACGAATGGCGGCGTTTCAGGAGATGCTTTATTCTCACGGCGCGGAAGTCGGAGGCAACGAGTCGGGAAAGAAGATTTCCGGTTTGATCCGGCAGAACCTATGCGTCAATCTGTTGCTGCCGAAGTTCGCGGAGTTTGTTTCGGTTGTCGAGGAGCACGCGCCTCAACCGATTGCGGCGTCTGCCCGCGATTTAAACGCGCAAGGCCCCAGCCGTTGGGAAGATTTGCTGGCTTCCTTCTGGCGAACCGCGCCGGACTTCGAGTCCAGTTCCGGACAGCCCGAAGATCTCCTGGCGTGGATCTTTCTGCAGCCCCAAGCCGAGTACCAAGCCGATCACAATGGACACACTTCGCGCCAGGAGACCCTGGCGATTTGTCCCTTTTGTTCTGCAAAACCGATCGTGGGCGTACTGCGTCCCGAGGGGGATGGGGCGAAGCGATCTCTGATCTGCTCGATGTGCGCGACCGAGTGGGCTTACGGGCGAATCATATGTCCTGCATGCGGCGAGGAAGCTGTCGAGAAGCTCGCGATCTATAGCGCAACTCAATTCGACCATGTTCGAGTGGAGGCATGCGATAGCTGCCACCGTTACATCAAGACCGTGGACCTCACCAAGAACGGCCACGCCGTGCCTGTGGTCGACGAACTGGCCACGATACCTTTGAACCTATGGGCCCAAGAGCACGGCTATGTTAAGTTGCGGCCAAACTTGCTGGGGATTTAGATAACTTGCTTTTATCACGCTGCCCTGGAATCGCTAACCACGCAGAGTCACCGCTCTTCATTGCCGGGACGCAGCGCACCCACGAGTATCACGATAGTCTCCGGGTATCGAGTCGAAGGCCTGCGGGCAGCGCTTGCAGCACGCGCTCTTTTCCGCTCCAAATCGGAACTAAAAGCCACCAAGGCTATGCGAAAGTTAATTGAGGGAACCTAACCTTCGGAAACTATCGGCAATAAATCAAGTTGTTTTACGGTTAAAGACCGATCAGATTTACCTGTTACTCGTAATATTACCTACCTACAATTAAGATGATGCCAAGTAGGGAAAAAGGGGAGAACAAGGCTCTCGTAATGTTACGGAAACCGATCTTAACCTTTCGCTTAGTACGTCCTCTCACGTAGCCACTTCCTTAGCGGCGTGCCGATTTTTCCCTATTCTAAAGCGCCTGAGTTGTCAGGCTCGCAGGAGCGATTCGAATGGCGAATGATTCCGTGCTGATCGTGGAGGACACTCCCGTCAACCTTAAAGTTATGCGGGTCCTGCTTACACGTCAGGGGTTTGACGTGCGCACCGCCACGACAGCCGAGGAAGCGCTTCAGGTTCTGAAGGAGTTCACGCCCCGTATCGTGCTTACGGACATTCAACTTCCGGGGATGGACGGCATCGAGCTGATCCGGCGATTGAAGTGCGATCCGTCGACACACGACACCATTGTTCTCGCCGTTACAGCGTTCGCCATGAAAGGCGACGAGGCGAGGGCGTTCGAAGCAGGTTGCGACGGCTATGTTACCAAGCCGATTGACACCCGTACCTTCCCAGTGCTGATCCGGCAATATCTAAGTCGAGACCGTGAGACTTCGCACGAAGAGGCGCAGCCGGAGCCTTATCTCGCAGAACTGCGCCAGGAGTTTGTCGCTGAAGCAATGCAGCAGTGCAAACAACTTGCCGGTAAGCTCGGCGCGGGCTTCGACAACAAGGAGGCACTGGTCACCGCGCATCGTTGGGCCGGCGCCGCCGGATCCATCGGATATCCGGATATCACGCTTGCCGCCCGAGAGCTGGAAAACGTGCTGCAGCAGAACGGCTCCGGATCAACGCAACGTATCAGCGAACTGCTGGTGAGGCTGGCGCAGTTGTTCGCGGGCGCCCAGGCCAGTGCGGCTACATCGCCATTCATCGAAGCATCCTCCTTGCCACAGACGCAGAGCAGCGCCTACAGCCAGGACCCGCCTTCACAGGAATGCGTGCCCGCCGATGTGGCGCTAGGGCTGTTATCGGAGCGTCAAGAAGCTGCATCTTCTTCCGCGCCGGCCATGTTAGCGGGCAAGAGGTTTGCACTGGTCGGATTCCCACCGGACGAAGCGGCGCGGGTGGCGAAGGTGCTTGAAAGTTGCCATGCATTTTCGCGAGATCTGGGCACTATCGCGTTGCCGGATATGGAAGCGGTGCGCCCCTTCGACGCAGTCATTCTGCACATCACTTCCCCGGCTATCGTTCCAGAGTGGAACAAACCGGTGCTGATGATCGGACTGCGCGAAGTCCTGCGTACGCAACCTGCCCACGGTAGTGCCCAAGATTTTCTATTTTCACCCTGGATTGCAGAAGATCTCATTCTGCGAGCGTACTTTACGGTTTCACAAACCGCGGGGGAACGTTCTGCCCAAGCGGTTAGAGCCGGAGTCGGAAAGCGGCGCGTGGTCGTGGCGGATGACGATTCGACCATCCGGGCACTGGTGGAGGCGGCGGTCGAGAACTCAGGCCTGGAATGCCGGGTGGCAAGCGATGGCAGCGCCGCGCTCGAACTGATACGAAGCTGGCAACCGGACCTGGCGGTTCTGGACGTCAACATGCCAAATCAGAGCGGTTACGAAGTGCTCGCCAGCGTGCGCAACGATCCGCTTACGCGCGATATCCGAGTGATTCTTCTTACGGCGCGCCAGCAGGAAACCGATGTTGTCCGGGGCTTCGGGCTGGGCGCGGACGATTACGTCATCAAGCCATTTAGTCCGATGGAGCTCATCGCTCGCTTAAAACGCCTGCTTGGGAAGAGCGCGTGATACGCCGGTTCGGCACGCTGGTCATTTGCAGCGCACTGATCGGCGCGGCCATGCTGGCGCAGGATGAAGAGGTGTCGGCCAAGAGTCTGATCGCCCATCAGGAATTCGCCGCCGCACGCTCTTTATATGAACAGCTCCTGAAACGGGATCCTCAGAATCTCGAATACGAGATCTGGATCGCTCGCCTGTCTGGCTGGCTGAAAGAGTATACGAAGTCGGTCGAGACCTATGACCATGTGCTCGGGCGGGAGCCGCGGAATGTGGAAGCGATGGTGGGGAAAGCATACGTGGAGATGTGGCAACACCACTATGCCGAAGCCGGTGAGCTGCTCTCGAGGTCGGAACAGCAGTCGCCCGACGATCCCGACGTGCAAGTAGCGCTGGCCCGGATGAGCCATTATCAGGGGCAGGAGCGGGCCGCTAAAGATCACATCACACGGGCGCTGCAGCTCGATCCCGAAAATGGGGAGGCGAAGCAATTGGGCCGGGAAGTAGATGTGCCTCGTCCCATCGAGGTGCGCGTGGGCTTCGCCCAGGACCGGTTCTCATTCACCAACCCGGGCAATATGGGGCTCGTAAGCGTCGGCTACCTCGGAGAGCTCAACCGGATTACTCTGCAATACGAGGAGTGGAGCCGATTCGAAGAGCGCACGCGCCGCGCGCAGCTCAATTTCACGAGGAAGTTAAAAGGCGGGTGGTGGCTGCGCGCCGGCGCCACCGCCGGCCCCGGCGCACTGACCATCCCACGCCAAGAGTATACAAGCGGATTTTCGAGCACATTACCCAGGCGATTCGTATTCGACGCCGATTACCGGCTGCTCCGATTCCGCGCGGCGAACGTGCATCTGTTGAGCCCGGCTGTTACCTACTACTTCACAAAGCCGGCGTGGGTGACGGCGACCTTTTATCAGGCCTGGACCGAATGGCGCACGGGATCATCTGCCGGATTCGTGAGCCATTCCTGGGTCGGGCAGTATTACCGGCAGGTTGGGAGAGCCGTAGTCATGCATGCCGGCTATGCGCGCGGCAGTGAAAGTTTCCAAGTGCTGTCTATTGATCGCCTGGGCCTGTTTCAAGCGAACACGTATCTCGTGGGCGCAGAGTTCCGGCTGACGCGCGCGTATTCCACCGAAATCTTCTCTTCTTATCAGAGCCGTTCCAATCACCAGCACCAGACCAGCTTCGGTGTGAACCTCACAATAAGACAGTGACGGCGGCACGAAAATCCCGGATCTCCGTTTTGTCAAAGACGATGGCCTTTGGCATGGCTTATGTGCTGGTCATCGTGGCATTCCATCGCTGGTACTTGGCCCCCCGAATGGTATCGCGCGCGCTATCCGCGGCTGTAGCGGTCGCTTCCGTGCAATGCGCAACCATCGTCGCGATGCTGGGGATTTCACTCCTCTTGAAACTCATGCGGCAGTTCCGGGAAGCGCGCGCCGCGCGCGTTTCGCCGCACATTCGAGAGCTGCTGGCTTTGCATGCGGCCGGAAACGATCACGCCCCCGAGATTGGGCGCCTGCGACGCGTTTACCCACGGGAAGTGGAACAGTCGGTGGTGGAGTTTCTGCGCATCGTGCGTGGCCGCGGGTGCGAGACGCTCTCGGAACTGGCCGCCGATTTAGGTTTCATCCAAAAGTGGCGGCGGGACTACCGAGCGCATGGCATCTCCAGGCGCAAGACGGCGGTGGCGCACCTCGCGCTGGTTTCGCGCAGGTTCGCCGGGCCGGCCCTGCTGGGGGCGCTGATGGACGATGACGAAACAATCCGCCTGCACGCGGCGCGCGACATGATCAGGAACGCGGATCCCGTAGAGCTGGCGCAGATTTTCGGGCTGGCCGTAAACGGTTCCCGCGTGATGCGCATCGTGCTGACCGAGGACCTGCGCCCTCATGCGCTAGAACTGGCGAAAGAGGCGATCCCGGCCGCGCTGACTTCGGACGAGCCGTCGCGGGTGCTGGCTGCGCTCGACGTTTTGCGCGGCTGGAGCAAATTTCTCCCGGTGCCGCAGGTGTACGGCCTGCTTCGACACACCGACCCAGCAATCAACGCTGCTGCATTGGACGTACTGCCATTTGTGCCCAGGTTGGCCCAGCTCGAAGCCGAAGTCCTTTCCGCCTTGAATCACACGGCCGAAGAAGTCCGCTCGGCGGCCGCGCGGGCGGCGGCTAGCATCGGCGTGACCAGCGCGGTGCCATTGCTGGCTCAACGATTGCACGACCAGAACCCACGGATGGCTGCCGCCGCAGCTCACGCCCTGGCCCACCTAGGATCCGACGGATGCCGGATCCTCGAACAGGAAATGCTGACCGGGTCTTTGCTTGCGGCATCGGCAGCACTCGAGGCATTGCAGCGGGTCCACTTCTCTCCGACGGAAACGGTAGCCGTATGACAAACCTATTTCCGCTCGTGCGGATGGTATACGGCGGTTTCGAGTGGGGCGTCATTTTCTACGTGAGCGGCATTAATGCGATCTACTTTTTCCTCATGGTCCTGGGTTTTTTCGCCCTGCGGAGCTATCGTGCGCGCCAGACACCGGAAACCCGCGAGGCTCTGCTCAATTCTCCTCTTCTGCCTGAAGTCAGCATCATCGTGCCGGCCCACAACGAAGCGGTTACCATCACGCAGAGCGTCCGGTCCATGTTGAATCTGAACTACCCGAAGTTCGAAGTCGTGGTAGTCAATGACGGGTCAAAAGACGAAACACTCGATGTGCTGATTAAAGAGTTCCACCTTTGCAAGTCGACGTTCCGCGCCGGTTCCGGAATTACGCGTCCGGTCAGGGCCGTCTACCGGTCGCGCGACCCCATACGCCTGACTGTAGTGGACAAGGAGAACGGAGGAAAGGCGGACGCACTGAACGCGGGATTGAACGTTGTGCGCTCACCGCTGATCGCCGCGGTGGATTCCGATTCCCTTCTCGAGGAAAACGCCCTGCTGCACGTGGTGGAGCCATTCATTGACAGCCCGGAAAAGGTAGTCGCCACCGGAGGCATTATTCGTGTTGTGAACGGATGCCGCGTCGAACACGGTCAGGTCACGCGCATATCGAGCCCGCGCCGGACCCTGGCGCTTTTTCAGACGATAGAGTATCTCCGTGCCTTCCTGGGCGGGAGGGTGGCATTCAGCTTTCTGAATTCG
>DATLVQ010000173.1:0-3686 GCA_035577325.1 Bryobacteraceae bacterium
AGCATAAAGCGGGGGAATTGGAATGCCGGCACTTCTCGGCGGTTTTCTGAGAAACATGCATTCGCCGATTTTTCTCGTGGTCGCCGGCTACATCGGGCTGCGCTCTCTCGAAATCGCTTTGCGGCCGCAAGACGCTTTCAGGACTCGCGCCGCGCATCGCGTGATGACGGTCTCGGCGATCGGTTTGTTTCTGGTGTCCGTGTTGTTCATGCTCGCTGAAATTCTGGGCGCTATCGGCGTTATCGCACTGCCGTGGTCGCCCAACTTTCTCATCCGCCTCTGAAGCCTGCGAAAACACAGTTCCGATACAATCACTGGATGTCGAAAATCCGTTTCCGCACGGCTGCCGTCATCGGCACGGGCATGATGGGCCCGGGAATCGCCGCCACTCTGGCAATGGGCCGATTACGCGCCACTATTCTCAGCCGCACGGAAGAAAATGCCGCAAAAGGCGCCGATGTGGCGCGCGCGCAATTGCATGTGCTGGCTGAAAATGGCCTGGCGGACCCGGCCGACGTGCGTGACGCGGCGGACCGAGTCGATGCTTCATGCCTTTTCGATCAAACCGTCGAGAAGGCAGATCTGGTGATCGAGTCGGCGCCTGAAAACATGGATCTGAAGCAGAAACTGTTCGCGCGTCTCGACGCCGTCGCGGACCGGTCGGCGGTGCTGGGCAGCAATACATCCGGTCTCAGCATTACGGCCATCGCCGCGCGCTGCAGCCATCCGGAGCGCGTGCTGACCACGCATTTCTGGAATCCGCCGCATCTGATGCCGCTGGTCGAAATCGTGCAGGGAGAGAAAACTTCACCGCAGGTGGCGCAGGCGGTGCGCGAGTTGCTGGCGGTGTGCGGCAAAGTTCCGGTGATCGTGAAGAAGGACCGGCCCGGACAGCTGGGCAACCGGTTGCAGATGGCGTTGGTGCGCGAAGCGGCCTACATTGTGGGCGAGGGCATCGCCGACGTGGAGGACGTGGACCTGGTTGCCAAGAACGGCTTTGGCCTGCGCATGCCAGCCTACGGAATTTTCGAGCATCAAGACGCGGTGGGCCTCGACATGGCGCTCGATATCCTCGATTATGTCGCGAAGGATTTGTATAACGAACCGAAAGCGCCAGACTTCTATAGCGCGAAAGTAGCACACGGTGATCTCGGCGCCAAAACCGGCAAAGGCTTCTATGACTGGTCGAAGAAATCGATTGACGAAGTGAAGGCGCGGCGCGACCGTTTTGTGATCGACGTGCTTCGGGCGCGAAGAATCGAGCGTGAAACCGCTACGAGTAAGCGGCGCGCGTGATTCCGAATTCCGGTTTAACTTCCCCAGCCCATCGCCAGATTCACGAACGTGCGCACGCCAACGCCCGAGGGACCTTTGGCCATGTAGGGTTTGGCATCTTCCAGCCACGCGGTGCCGGCGATGTCCAGGTGGACCCACGGCGTTTGCTCGGCAAACTCGCGCAGGAACAGCGCGGCGGTGATAGCGCCGCCGGGACGGCCACCCACGTTGGCCATGTCCGCGAACTCACTCTTCAGCTGCTCTTTGTAGTCGTCGTCTAATGGCATGCGCCACATTTTTTCGCCGGCGGCGCGCGACGCTTTGAGCACTCTTTCGGCCAGCGAATCGTCGCTGCTGAATAAGCCTACGTTGATATAGCCCAGCGCCACGACCACGGATCCGGTGAGCGTCGCGGCATCTACTAAGTGCGTGCAGCCGAGCCGGCGCGCATAGGTGAGCGCGTCCGCCAGAATCAGGCGGCCTTCGGCATCAGTGTTGATCACCTCGATGGTCTTGCCGGAAAGCGCAGTGACGATGTCGCCCGGGCGCTGCGCGCGGCTGCCGGGC
Organism: Bryobacteraceae bacterium; assembly: GCA_035577325.1. Classification (GTDB taxonomy): domain Bacteria; phylum Acidobacteriota; class Terriglobia; order Bryobacterales; family Bryobacteraceae; genus QHXW01. The sequence goes on from DATLVQ010000173.1 coordinate 1,843, forward strand.
ATGTTCTCCACCGCCGGAATCACGGCCGTGACGGGGATGGGCGGCTTCAATTGCGCCAGCGCGCGCATAGCGCCAATCATGGCGGCGCCGCCGGCCATGTCGTACTTCATCTTCTCCATGCCGTCGGCGGGCTTGATGGAAATGCCGCCGGTGTCGAACGTGACGCCCTTGCCAACGAGCCCCAGATGGGCCTTGCCATTGCTTGCGTGTTTCGCCGGCTTGTAACGCAGGACGATCAGCGCCGGCGGCTCCGCGCTGCCCATGGCTACGCCTAGCAGCGAGCCCATGCCGAGCTGCTTCATGCGTTCGCGGTCCAACACTTCGCATTCGAGCCCCTGCGCCACGGCCATTTGCCGCGCTGCCTCGGCGAGCGACGTGGGCGTCAGCCGGTTGGCCGGCTCGTTGACCAATTCGCGCGTCAGGTTCTGCGCTTCGGCGGTCGCGCGGCCGCGATCGAGCGCCGCATCCAAACCCGCGCTCTGTTTTGCAACCGCCACGGTGAAATGCTCGACCGGCTTCTTGCCCTTTTTGTCGGTCTTGTAGCGGTCCGGCTCGTAATCGCCCAGTACGGCGCCTTCAACCGCGGCCTCTACGTGCTCCGAGCCGGCAAACGCGCCGTCCAGCAGGATGCCAATGTTAACCACTGATTTCGATTTCAAATGCCGCAGCGCCGCCCCGGAAACGCGCCGCAACTCTGCCGAGGTAAATTTCTCCGCCGGCCCCGAGCCCGCCAGCAGGACTCGTTTGGCTTTGAAGCCGGCCGGGCGGTGCACCAGCGTCATCTCGTACATTTTGCCGGTGATCTCGCCTGATGCATACATGTCGCTCAGCGAGTCCTTGAACCGGTCATTCGGTTTGCCCTCGAAAGTGAAGGCCACAAGCGCATCGCACTCGACCGACTCCGCCGCCTTCCCGTCCAGATGGATCTGCATTCGATCTCCGTTACCCTTGATATCGTGCTTTGCTGCGGCGCACCGCGTCGCGCGCTTCGGTCTCGGCCGTGCGCGCCCGCTCGGCCTCCCGCTTGTCGTGCATTTTCTTGCCGCGTGCCAGGGCCAGCTCGCACTTGATCCGGCCGCCTTTCAGATAAATCTTCGTCGGGATCAGCGAAAGGCCCTTCTCGCGCGTCTTTCCTAGAAGTTTATCAATCTCGCGGCGATGGAGCAGCAGTTTGCGGCTGCGCACCGGGGAATGATTCTCGCGATTCCCGTGCGAGTATTCACTGATGTGCGCGTTGACCAGCCAGGCCTCGTTTTTATCGATTGTGGCGTAGCTTTCGCGGAGCTGGATCCGGCCCGATTTGGCAGACTTCACCTCGGTCCCGGTCAGCACAAGGCCCGCTTCAAAGCGGTCCATCAGAAAGTAGTTGTGCCCGGCCTGGCGGTTGTCACTTAATATCTTGATTTCAGCTTCTTTTACCGGCAAACGCTGTGCGCCCTCAATTTGCACTCAACACGGGAAACCCGTCACACGTCAGTTATTCTGATGATAGTGCACAAGCCGCTGGTGTCACATTCCGCTGGGATATCTCGATAAAGCGCGTAAAATGCTGAGTTCCAAAAGGTTAACACAAGGTACGGGAATAGTCGCCCTGTCGCTGATCCTAGGAGTTGTGGTGCTGGAGGCCCGCACCCGCAAGGGCGACAAGCTGCTGGCGCAAAGCCGTGCGGCCGAACTCCGTAAAGAATGGGACAAGGCGCTGTCGCTTGCCGAAGAGGCTCTCAGCGAGGATCCGGCCGATATTGCGTACCAATTGGCCACCACGCGCCTGCGCTTCTACGCTGCTCAGTATCACATCGATCAGGGCAAGAAGCTGCGCAACGACGGAAAACTGGATGACGCGC
>DATLVQ010000174.1:0-4963 GCA_035577325.1 Bryobacteraceae bacterium
CGGACTTTGTGCGCGCGTTGGCGTCGCAACCACCTGTCAGCAGGACCTCGACGATGTCTTCCTGGCTTTTGAGCACGGCATCTTCGAGGATGTCGCCGCTCGCGATCGCCCCTTTCGAAAGCAGCAGCTTCACGACTTCGCCATGCCGCGAGCGGGCGGCGTTTTCAAGCGGCGTGGCGCCGGCACCGTCGCGGGTATCGAGTTCGGCGCCATGGGCCAGCAGCATTTCAACTACTTCGACATGCCCGTTCCTGGCGGCGGCGTTCAATGGTGTGGCGCCGGTGTAGGGATTGCGAGCATTCACAGCCGCGCCATGGGCAACCAGAAGCGCCGCTGTCCCGGCGTAGCCTTTTTCGGCGGCGGCGTCGAGGGCGGCCGCGCCGGCCATGTCGCGGACATTGACATCGGCGCCGTGCTTGAGCAGCAAACCAACGATGTCGCGATAGCCGTGGCCGGCCGCCAGATGCAGCGGCGTGGCACCGGAACGGTAAGTGGCCTTGATATCGGAGCCGTGATCGAGCAAGAGTTCTACGATCTCGGGATGGTCCTTGATGATGGCGTAATGCAGGGGCGTCGAGCCGGCCTCGATGTGGCGCGCGTTCACGTCGGCGTGGTATTCAATCAGCAGCTCAGCGATATCGCGGTACCCGTTCCAGGCGGCGTCGTGGAGCGGCATGGCGCCCAGCGGGTCGCGGAAATTCGGATCGGCCCCGGAAGAGAGGAGCGCGCGCACGCGCTCGGCGTCGTTGGCTTTAACGGCTTCGTGCAGGTCGCTTGAGCCGGGCGCGCCGGCGAACAGCGCGGCCGCCAGAAGGAGGCCCAGCGCATTCATGGCCGGACGCCGTCGTGAAAACCCACGTACTGTACTTCCTCTTCGAGCGTGATGCCGAACTGCTGCACGACGCGCGCCTTCAAATCGGCAATCAGCGCGCGCAGGTCGGCGGCCGTGCCGGCGCCGGCGTTGTACAGCAGGTTGGCGTGATACGTGGCGACGTGAATGTCGCCGCGTGTCATGCCTTTGGCGCCCACTTCTTCGAGGAAGTACGCGGCCGGTACTTTCCCTTCGCGTACCACGCGCTCGGGTACGCGCCCGGCAACCGTTTCAGGAAGCTGAGCTACCAGCAGATTCTTGAAAATACTGCCGGCGCACTTCATGGTGACGGGAAATTTCTCGTTGCGGACTTTCACGATGTCGCCGGCCGTCTTGCGCAACGCGGCGGCATCGGCGGCATCCATTACGAGCTCGCCTGAGAAGATGATCCAGTCCTTATGTCGCTTGAAAACACTCTCGCGGTAGTGGAACTCGCAGGCGTCTTTATCGAAGACGCGCACGCCGACACCGTCATAGAAACGCACGGTGCGGACGCGCTCGGAAATGGAATGCCCGTAGGCGCCAGCATTCCCATAGATGGCCGCGCCCACCGAGCCGGGAATGCCGGCGAGCGTCTCCAAGCCTTGCAGGCCGCGATCCACGGTGAAATCGACCAAATCCTGGAGGACAGCGCCGCTATCGGCCACTACGCGGTTGGCGGCGGCCAGGATGCGCTGCGCGATGAAACGCAGGACGATCCCGCGAAACCCGTCGTCGGATACAATGAGGTTCGTCCCGCCGCCGATGACGACGTAGTTCTGCCCGCTCGCGCGCGCGACGGTCAGCGCGGCAATGAAGGCTTCGACGCTGGCGGTTTCGGCGTAGACATCGGCGGGACCACCCAGGCCGAAGCGCGTGTAGCGGGAAAGCGGCGCGTGGGTGAGAACGGTTAATTCCGGAATCGCGGTGAGACGCGCCAGCGTCTCTTCCGTGTGGACCATCACTTCGATTATAGAGGAGGGCTTTGAAAATCCATGGCTGGACAGGCGTCGCTTATGGTGAAGACGGGTTTCAGCGGATTTCCCGCGGAAGGGATGCAATTTTTCCGGTCGCTCGCGCGCAACAACCGCCGCGAGTGGTTCCAGCCGCGAAAGCATATTTACGACGAGCAGGTGAAAGCGCCAATGATGGATCTGGTCACGGCGCTCAACAGCGAGATGATGCGCTTCGGGCCCAATTATGTGACCGAACCGGCCAAGGCCATCTACCGGCTCTATCGGGACACGCGTTTCAGCAAAGACAAGACGCCGTATAAGACGCACATCGCCGCCATTTTTCCCAGGCGCGGGCTGGTGAAGCACGAAGGCGCGGGCCTCTATTTCTCAGTTTCAGCGAAGGAGATCGAGGTGGCCGGCGGCGTCTACATGCCGGGGCCGGACACCCTGCTTGCCATTCGCACGCATCTGGCCGAGCGGCATGAACAGTTCAACCGCATCGTCGCATCGCGCAAGCTGCGCGCGCTGATGGGCGATCTGCAAGGCACGCAACTCTCGCGCGTCCCCAAGGGCTTCCGGTGCGATCATCCGGCGGCGGATCTGCTGCGCCACAAGCAGTGGCTGTTTTTCGCGATGCTCGACCCGGCGCTCGCGACCACGCCCAAGCTGCTGCGGGAAATTCGCAACAGGTTCGAAGTCATGATGCCATTTCTCGATCTGCTGAACGAACCTCTGGTGCGAGCGGCCAAACATGCGAAGGTTGGTTTCGAGAGCGGCCCCGCCTACAATGACTGCAGGTAAATTATGCCGCTTGCCGCTTCGCTCGCCGTGCTCGCGTTGCTCGGACTCTGGGCGATCGTGATCCGCCGCCGGTAATCATGAACTTCAACAACCTGGATCTTGCAGCCGCCATTCTCAACGTCTCCCTGTTATGGATACTCACCGTGCCGCACGAGTTCGCGCACGCCTGGGTGGCGACGATGCTGGGCGATGACACGCCGCGCCGGGAAGGCCGCCTGACGCTGTATCCGCTGGCGCACATCGACTGGATCGGAACCACGCTGCTGCCGGCGATCACGTCGCTGTTTGGCGGCGGATTTATCGGATGGGGCAAGCCGGTCAACACCAATCCATCGCGGCTGCGCTGGGGGTTGAAGGGACTGGCGCTGGTCGCGCTCGCCGGACCGGCAAGCAACGTATTGCTGGCGATGATTCTGGCAGCGGCGGCTCTGCTGGCGGCCCGTTTGGCGCCGGCGTTTTCCGATTACGCGGCGCGTGGTGTGCGATTGAGCCTGTATCTGGCGATCTTCAATATGCTCCCGGTGCCGCCGCTCGACGGCTCGAAGCTGCTGCTGGCGGCGAAGGTGCCGTACGTCGTATACGCGGAACTGGCGCGCTTCGGGCTGATCTTATTGCTCGTGCTGCTGACGGCCACCAGCCTCGGACGCTGGATGTCGTTGTGGAGTTATCAGGGGACCGAGCAGATATTCCGAACGCTGCATGGGTGAGAGCGCACCGCTCCCTGCAATCGCGGTTTAGCCATCGGCTATTCGCCCTTGGATTTCTGCACCCGGATGCACTCGACGTCGGAGGTGGCGATCAGCCCTTTATCCATCATTTCCTCGACCACGGGAAGCAGGCGCGCCAAGTTTTCGGCGGTGTCCACGATGGTGACCACGATTGGCTGATCGCGCCCAATCCAGTGCGCGCGGTGAATTTCGGCCGTCTCGCCGTAGCCTTCAAGACCACGGAAGACAGTGGCGCCGGCGATCTTGAGCTCGCGGCATTTCTCGACAACGGCTTCATAGAGGGGCTTGCCATTGAAACGGTCGCTCTCCGAAAAGTGAAGCCGCAGGAGTTTAGCAGGATGCGAGGTTGGCATGGCGTACTTTTCAAATCGTAGCCCCGGGCGTGTGGCCGGCGACGACGCCGCCGATGCAAGCGATAGTGTGCCGGGCGATCATCAATTCTTCGTTGGTCGGGATGACGCGGACGGACGCGGGACTTCCGGCGGCCGAGATCACTTTAGCGCCGGATTCGTTCGCACGCCGATCCAGAACCAGTCCCAGATGTCCCATGCCATCGCAGAGGCGACGGCGAACTTCCGGGGCGTTCTCACCGATGCCGCCCGTAAACACGAGCGCATCGATTCCGCCGAGGACCGCGGCCAGCCCGCCCAGAAATTTCCTGGCCTGGTAGCAGAATAGAGCGACAGCTTCCTCCGCATGCGCGTCCGTGGAGGCGCGCGCCAGCAGATCGCGCATATCGGAACTGCCGCCGGAAACGCCCGCCAACCCGCCTTTGCGATTGACGATCTCGCTTACCTCGCCGACGCTAAGTTTATCGCGCTGCAACAGGTACAGGATCACTTCGGGGTCGAGATCGCCGCACCGGCTGCTCATCACGAGGCCGCCGGTCGGGGTGAAACCCATGGTGGTATCGACCGAGCGGCCACCACGAAGGGCAGTCATGCTGCAACCGTTGCCCAGATGGGCGATGACCACGCGCCCGCGCGCCACACTGTCGCCGGCCTCCCGTGCCAGCTCGCCGGCAACATATTCATAGGAAAGGCCATGGTAGCCATAACGCAGGACGCCGTCATCAAAAAATTCGCGGGGCAGCGCGTACATCTGGGCAACGCGCGGCATGGTGCGATGAAATGCGGTGTCGAACGCGACGACCTGCGCGAGCGCAGGATCAAATTTTTGCACCGCTTCGATGGCCGCGATCTGGTGGGGCAGATGGTCGGGAAGATAGGAGATCAACGCGCGAATCCGGTTCAGCAGGTCGGGCGTGACCCGCGCGGGCGCCTGATCCTCGACGCCTCCGCGCACCAGGCGATGTCCCACGACCACCATTTTGACCTGCGAGGCATCGCGGACGAACCGCAGCACCCGGTCAAGGGCCGCTGCGTGATCGGGCAGATGCCGGCGCTCATGAGCCTCTTCCCCGCCCCCGGCGTCGTTGGCGTGAAATGAACTGCCGTCGAGACCGATTCGCTCGGCTTTGCCCACGAGCAGCGCACGTTCTTCGCCATCCACGGGAAACACGGCGAACTTCAGACTGGATGATCCGCTGTTGAGCGTGAGAACGCAGCGTGAGGGCATCACAGGGCGAAGAAGGTCAATACGGCCATTTCCAGTCGCGAATCTCCGGC
>DATLVQ010000175.1:0-13612 GCA_035577325.1 Bryobacteraceae bacterium
CGGCTTTCGCCTGGTCATGAACGTCACCGGCGGATTCGACGCCTGGAACGGCGCGGGCCTTCCCGTCGCCACGCCGGATTCCGCGCGCAACTATGTGCAGAATTGGAGTCGCGCCAAAGTAGAAGGCTATCAGGAGCGAACCATCAACCTGCACAACTGGCCCGTGCACGTGGCCAGCTACAAACTCGGTGGCCGATTCCACGCCAAGGCTGATAACGTGTCGCCCGGCGCCAACCTGGCGCGCGCAACCGGCGGCACCCGTGAGGAAGCGGAACAAAACGCGCTGACCCGCGCAGGCGAATTACTGGCCCGGACAAAACGCCACGCTGTGTAACCGGCGAGCGCCTGCCCAGCCGCTCAAGTTCCACTCACCGCCGATGCTAAAATCGCACTAAACGGATGAATCCCGATTTCCTCGTTGTCGGCGCCGGTGTGGCCGGTTTGCGCGCGGCCATCGAGCTGGCGCAGGCCGGCGAGGTGCTGGTGATTGCCAAGAACACCCTGCACGAATCGTCCTCGGAATACGCCCAGGGCGGCATCGCCGTCGCGCTCAGCGACGATGACGAAGTCGAACTGCACGAGCAGGACACCATGGCGGCGGGTGACGGTCTGTGCGACCGCAACGCCGTTCACAAGCTGGTCGAAGAAGGTCCCGCGGCTATTCAGCAGCTCATCGAGTGGGGCGCGGCGTTCGATCGCGAGGGCGCGAAGCTTTCGTTCACTCAGGAAGGCGCGCACAGCCGCCGCCGCATCCTTCACGCCCATGGCGATTCCACCGGCCGCGAAATTGCCCTTACGCTTTACCGCCAGGCTTCGTCTTTACCCAACATCCGCTTTCAAAGTTACGCGGCCATCACCGATCTGGTGGTGCACGAAGGCTCCGTTTCGGGCGCCGTGGTTTACGATGAGCATGCTGGCGAAAGTCACGCCATCATGGCGCGCGCGGTGCTGCTGGCTACTGGCGGCTTGGGCCGCGTGTATCTCGAGACTACCAACCCGGACGTCGCCACCGGTGACGGTGTGGCCATGGCCTGGCGCGCCGGCGCGGAAATCAGCGACATCGAATTCGTCCAGTTCCATCCCACGGCGTTGCACGTAGACGGCGCCCCGCGTTTTCTGCTTTCGGAAGCTCTGCGCGGCGAAGGCGCTCACCTGATCAATTCCCGCGAAGAGCGTTTCATGCAGCGCTATCACCAGATGGAAGAGCTTGCCCCGCGCGACGTGGTGTCGCGCGCTATTGTCGCCGAAATGCGGGCCACCGGCGCGCCTCACGTTTTTCTCGACCTGCGGCACCGCGGCGCCTATTTCATTCGCGCGCGCTTTCCGCGAATCTATGCAACTTGCCTGCAGTACGGCGTGGATCTGGCGACTCAGCCCGCGCCGGTGCATCCGGCCGCGCATTACGCCATGGGGGGCGTGCGTACCGATCTCGATGGCCGCGCCAGCCTGCCTGGCCTGTTCGCCGCGGGCGAAACCGCTTGCACGGGCGTGCACGGCGCCAACCGGCTGGCCAGCAATTCGCTGTTGGAGGGCGTAGTCTTCGGCGCGCGCGCCGGCCGTGCCATGCGTGACATTGCAGGCCACCCGATGGATGTGGCGCAAGTCGCCCTGCCCGAAGTGATGTTCCCGTGCACCACCGAGGAGCGCATCCGCCGGCTCGCTTGGAGCAAATGCGGTATCATCCGTTCCGGCGCGCAACTCGATGAAGCCTGCCGGGAGCTGCAAAAAGACTGGCAGGAACGCAATCCCGATGCCGGCTTGGCCGAGTTCTGCGTGCGCAACATGCACACCGTGGCGCTGTTGATCGCGCGCTGCGCCGCGGCGCGGGAAGAAAGCCGCGGCGCGCACTTTCGCACCGATTATCCGGAAAAGCTGGCCACGTTCGAAAAACACTCGGTGGTGTCAAAAAGTGCAGACGTCCGATTCCGGTAGGCCGCGGCAGGTCCTCGCTCCCGTCTGCGCGCTGCTGCTGCTGGCCGCGCTGCCGATCCGTCCCCTCGCGCCCGGCGCTATCGCCTGGACGGCGCCGTCGATTCTGCTCTCCGCCATGCTCATTGCCTGGGCCGCGGAATCCGCGCAATTTTTCGTAGCACAAGGATTCGCGCTTGCCATTCTAGCTTGGTTGCAGACCCTGCCCGAATTCGCCGTAGAAGCCGTGCTCGCCTGGAAGCAGCAGGTTCCCTTGCTGCTCGCCAATCTCACCGGAGCGCTCCGCCTGCTGACCGGCCTGGGCTGGCCCATGATCTATGCCACTGCCGCGATCGCGCACCGCTGGAAAACCCGGCAGCCGCTCCGCCGCATTACGCTCGATCCAGGGCACTGTGTCGAGGTCGTCGGACTGCTCGCGTGCATGTCCTACGCCGCCGTCATCTGGTGGAAGGCCACGCTCAACCTTTTCGATGCCGGCATGCTGATCGCCATCTATGCGGCCTATCTGTTCGTGCTGCAGCGCATGCCGCCAGAGAAGGCCGAGGGCATAGCCGATCTCGAATTCATCCCGCGCACGATCGTCAAATCGCGCCGGCCGGTTCGCATCGGCGTGATTACCGGATTGTTCCTGATGGGCGGCGCGCTGATTTACTTTACGGCGGAACCGTTCCTCGGGAGCCTGCTGTCGCTCTCCGCGGTGCTGGGCGTGCCTAGCTTCGTCTTCGTGCAGTGGGTGGCGCCGTTTGTCTCGGAGTTTCCCGAAAAGGTCTCGGCGTTCTACTGGGCGCGGACGGTGGACCGCGCTTCCATGGCCCTCATGAACATGGTCTCGAGCAACATCAACCAGTGGACGCTGCTGGCCGCCATGCTGCCCATTGTTTATTCCCTGAGCCGGGGCGAGCCTTCCACCATCAGCTTCGATTCGCAGCAGGAGCTGGAATTACTCATGACGCTCGGGCAGTCGCTGATTGGCGCGCTGTTTCTCATCAACATGGAGCTTGCGTGGTGGGAGGCTGCCGCGCTCTTCTTCCTGTGGGCCGTGCAGTTCGTCCTATCGCCAGTCGAGCCTTCACCAGGCTTCTGGGGTACGCTCGCAGGACACATTCACCGCTACGTGACGATCACATATTTGGCATGGTCCGCGGTCGAAGCCGGGCGTATGCTCGCCGGCTGGCGAAAGCCCGCGGCGTTCGGACGTTTCGCGGAAATGTGGCGGCGGCACGTGCGCGGATAGGCCTGTGCCACAATAAAAGTAACCAAACAATGAGAGAGAGAATACGTTCGACGACGGTGATCTGCGCCCGCCGCAACGGTAAAGTTGTGATGGCCGGCGACGGACAGGTGACCATCGGCCACGAAGTGCTGAAATCCTCAGCTAAGAAACTGCGACGCTTGTACAATGACAAGGTTCTTGCCGGGTTTGCCGGCTCAACCGCTGACGCCTTTTCACTCTTCGCGCGGTTCGAGGGCAAGCTTGAACAGTTCAACGGCAATCTCCCGCGCGCGGTTGTGGAGCTGGCCAAAGAATGGCGAACCGACAAGATCCTGCGGCATCTGGAAGCTTTGTTGCTGGTGGCCGACATCACCAACATGTACATCGTGAGCGGGAATGGCGATGTGATCGAGCCGGATGAGGCCGTCGCCGCCATCGGTTCGGGCGGCCCCTTTGCCATGGCCGCCGCTACGGCGCTCCTGCGCAACACGCAGATGCCCGCGCGCCCGCTGGTGGAACAGGCCATGCAGATCGCCGCCAAAATCTGCATTTATACAAATGACAACATCACCTACGAGGAGCTTGGATAGCCATGGTGATCTATCTTCCCAGTCAGTCGGTCGACTCCGAGCCCATACTGGACGAGCTGACGCCGCGCGAAATCGTGCGCGAGCTTGACAAACACGTCATCGGGCAATCGGACGCCAAGCGAGCCGTGGCGATTGCGCTACGTAACCGCATCCGCCGCCAGAAACTGGCGCCCGAGATGGCCGAAGAGGTGATGCCCAAGAACATTCTCATGATCGGGCCGACAGGTGTTGGCAAAACGGAGATCGCGCGGAGGCTGGCCAAGCTGGCCAATTCGCCCTTTCTTAAAGTCGAGGCCAGCAAGTTCACGGAGGTTGGATATGTCGGCCGCGACGTCGAATCCATGATCCGCGATTTGGTCGATATCTCGATCGACATGGTCCGCGAAGAGCGCCTGGAAGAAGTGGCCGACCGCGCCGAATCGAACGCCGAAGAGCGCCTGCTGGATCTGCTGATGCCGCCGCAGCCTGAGTCGAGTGAGAGTTCTGAGCGCACGCGCGAGAAGCTGCGCGAACGCCTGCGCGAGGGAAAACTCGACGACCGCGTCGTCGAACTGGAAGTGAAAGAGCGCGGGCCTACGTTCGAGATCGCCACCTCCGGCGGCATCGAAGAGATGGGTGTCATGGGCATCAACCTCAAAGACAGCCTGGCCAATCTCTTCGGCAAGGGCAGCCGCCGCCGCAACATGCGCGTCAACGAAGCGCTGGATTACCTGGTGCAGGAAGAGGAACAAAAGCTCATCGACATGGACCAGGTGACGCGCGTGGCTCTCGAACGCGTGGAGACGAGCGGCATCATTTTTCTCGATGAGATCGATAAAATCGCCGGCCGCGAATCCGGACACGGGCCGGACGTAAGCCGCGAAGGCGTGCAGCGCGATATCCTGCCCATCGTCGAAGGCACCACCGTCAATACGCGGCACGGCTTCGTGCGCACTGATCACATCCTGTTCATCGCCGCCGGGGCGTTCCATGTGTCGAAGCCCAGCGACATGATTCCAGAGCTGCAAGGCCGCTTCCCCATCCGCGTGGAGCTGAAGTCGCTCTCTGTCGAAGACTTCGTCCGCATCCTCAAAGAGCCCAAGAACGCGCTCACCAAGCAGTACGAAGCCCTGCTCGAAACCGAAGGCATCAAGCTGCAGTTGACTGACGATGCGCTCGAAGAAATCGCGCGTTTCGCCGCGCAAGTCAATCAAAGCGCCGAAAATATCGGCGCCCGCCGCCTGCACACCATCATGGAAAAGGTGCTGGAGGAGATTTCCTTCGCCGGCCCGGATCTGAAAAAGAAGACGGTCAAGGTGGACGCGGCCTACGTACGCAAGCAGTTGGCCGACATCGTGAAGGATCAGGATCTGAGCCGGTATATTTTGTAGGAGCATTCATGATTGCGGGCTCTCAACTCGCTGCTCATTACGAAATGAGCCTCGGGGGGATTTCGACAGATTCATGTCCCAGGTCCACGTGATGTCCCCGGCGAAAAGATTCATCTTCCATATCTCAGCCGGCCACAGCTAGAATATCCTTTCCATGCGCCGTTCGCGCCGCCATTTTCTGACCGTCTCCGCCACCACCCTGGGCGGCGTGCTGGTCTATACGCTCGATCGCTCGCCGCAACGCGTCCATGCGCAATCTGCCGGTCAAGCCGGCCCCATCAAGATTCCGCTGCGCTTCTTCACTGAAGAAGAAGCGCTCGCCATTGCCGCCGCAGCCGCGCGGATTTTCCCGAGCGACGAATCCGGTCCGGGAGCGAATGAGGCAGGCGTCGTCATCTACATCGACCGGCAGCTTGCCTCCGCCTATGGCCGCGATCATTACCGGTACACCCAGGGGCCTTTTGCGGATGGCGTTCCCGAACAGGGCTATCAGGGGAAAGAAACGCCGCGTGAGATCTACCGCTCGGGCTTCAAGCAGTTAGGCCGTTTCGATCGGCTGAGCGCCGCCGAGCAGGACGCACGCCTGAAACAGATCGAGAACACAATGTTTTTCGCGCTCCTGCGCACCCACACGATTGAAGGCATGTTCTGCGATCCTATGCATGGCGGCAATACGGACCTGATCGGTTGGCAGCTTGTCGGCTTTCCCGGCCCGCGCATGGGCTATTTTGACGACGTCGACCGGCACTACGGTGCGGCGTTCCGCCCCAAGCCTGCCAGTCTGGCGCAGACTCTCGGCCGCTCAGTTCGGCCGAGTGAGGACACCGAGCCGTGAAGACGCTGCGCCCGGTGGACGTGGCCATCGTCGGCGGTGGCTGGACCGGTTTAACGATGGCCAAGGAACTGGCCACGCGCACTGCGCTCAAGATCCTGGTGCTCGAGCGGGGCGGGCTGCGCAAAACCCGCGATTATTTCGATAACATGGACGAGCTTGATTACGCCGTCCGCCTGCGCATGATGCAGCCGATTCGCGATGAAACGGTGACCTTCCGCCACTCACCGCGCGAACGCGCTCTGCCCATCCGGCAGTATGGGTCGTTTCTGCCCGGCACCGGCGTTGGCGGCTCGGGCGAGCACTGGAGCGGCATCTCGTACCGCTATTACCCGCACGATTTCCGGCGACTGTCGCATATTGTCGAAAAGTACGGGCGCCAGCGTCTGCCGGAAGATTGCGCGGTGCGCGACTGGCCCATTACTTACGACGAGCTCGAACCGGATTACGAGCGCGCCGAGCGTCTGATGGGCATCTCGGGCAAAGCCGGCAACCTGCACGGTAAAAAGATCGAAGGCGGCAACATTTTCGAGGGCCCGCGCGCGTCCGAATATCCGACACCGCCTATGAAGATGCCCCATCTCGCGGCCCTGTTCCGGGAGGGCGCGCATGCGCTCGGCTACCACCCGTTTCCCTTGCCCGCCGCGACCACGAGCGTAGCCTACACCAATCCCGACGGCGTGGCGCGTGCCGGCTGCTCTTATTGTGGATACTGCGAGCGCTTCGGATGCATGATCGGGGCTAAAGCCCAGCCCACCAATACCCTGATGCCGGTGCTGGGCCGTCACAACAATTTCGAGCTGCGCACCAGCGCCTGGGTACGCCGCGTCGTCGTGGAAAGTGGGCGTGTTCGCGGCGTTCGTTATACGGATTCGAAGGGAGAGGAGATTTTTCAGCCCGCTGACCTCGTCTTTCTGGCGTCCTGGACACTCAACAATACTCGTCTGCTGCTGCTCTCGGGCATCGGCGAGCCTTATGATCCGGAAACCGGCAAAGGCACGCTCGGGAGGAATCTGACCCACCAGGTCACCATTCCGGCCGCCACCGTCTATTTTGAAAAGCCGCTGAACGGGTTCATGGGCGCCGGCTCGGCTGGTGTCGCCATCGGCGATTTCGATGCCATGGACCACTCCGGTGTTAACTTTTGTACGGGAGGCGCTTTATATACAGTGTGTTACGGGACCCGACCCATCGCCAATTTTGGGTTCGTTCCGCAAAGCGTCTCCGCCCGGTGGGGGTCGGAATGGAAGAAGGCCGCCCTGCACTACTATGATCGGACAGGCCTGGTACGGTTCTATGGCGAACACCTCGCTTATCGCGGTAACTATATGGATCTAGACCCTGTTTACAAGGATCGCTATGGTGACCCGCTGATCCGCATGACGCTCGACTGGCACGAGAATGAACGCCAAATGGTCCAGTTCATGACGGCCAAGGCTGTGGAGATCGGCCAAGCCATGGCGGCTGTGGAAATCCGGCCTTTTCCGGGTTTGCGGCGGTACGAGGCCACCCGGTACCAGGGCACCCATATTCAGGGCGGTACGATTATAGGTGCAAACCGTACCGATTCTGTGGTAAGTATGTACTTGCAGCATTGGCGGGTCCCGAACCTGTTTCTTCTGGGCGCCTCGGCCTTCCCGCAGAACCCCTCCGGTAACCCGACGTTGACTGCGGTAGCTCTCACATATCGTGCGGCCGATGCAGTGATCCAAAGGTATCTCAAGAACCCGGGTAAACTGATCTAACGAAAGAAAGACTTCGCGCCAGAACTGCTTCAAGGAGTAAACTCATTTCCCCATGGATAGCGATCGCAAATACAAACAGCGGGGCTATATGGATACCCAGCGCCCGGACTTCAAATCCGAGCGCAACGGCGACGAACGGCCCAGACAACCGGGCCCGCGTCCACCCATTGATGTCACAGGTCCCCGGCTGCCACGCTTAGTGCAGGCAATCACCGCGTCGCGCTGCTTCAACTGCACGACGCAACTTCCCCCCGGCACCGATTTCACTGGCAACTGCCCGAAATGCGGCGCCGCATTGCACTGCTGCAAGCAGTGCGCCCACTTCGAACCCTCCACGCGTTTCCAATGCCTGAAGCCGATTCCGGTACGGATTCCGTTGAAGGACAAAGCCAACGAGTGCACGTTGTTCGAGCCGCGTGTGACAGTAGCGCGCGATGCTGCGCCGGCCCCTCCGCCCGCGCCCACGTCCAACGGCCAGGTTCCGCGGAATCAGAGCGACGCCCGCAACGCGTTCGACGCGCTTTTTAAGAAGCCTTCCACCTAACCTCGTTTTTACATCAGCGTCAGCGGATCCACGTCGATCACCAGCGCCGTCGCCGGCCATTTGCTCTGCAGTGCGAACTCGCGGGCGCGGACCAGCAATTCATTCAGCGTTTTGCGGCTGGCGGACTTAATTAACAACTGATACCGAAACTCGTTTTTCAGGCGTGGCACAGGCGCTTCCGCCGGGCCCATGACTTTGATCTTTTCCGGCGCCGGCGTGAGCAGATGGCCCAGTTCGGCGCTGAGCCGCAAGGCTTCTTCCTGTTTTTCGCTACGCACCAGCAAATTGGCCATGGCCGTGAACGGCGGATAGTGCATCAGACGCCGGAAGTTCAGCTCTTTTTCGTAGAAAGCCTGATAATCCTGCGCGGCGGCCATGCGAACGGCGTAGTGATCGGGGTTGATGGTCTGCACGAGCACGATGCCGCGCAGATGGCCGCGTCCGGCGCGGCCGGCCACCTGCGTGAGGAGCTGAAAGGTGCGCTCCGCCGCGCGAAAATCCGGCATGCCGAGGCCCACGTCGGCCGACACCACGCCCACCAGGGTCACGTTGGGAATGTCGTGACCCTTGGCGATCATCTGCGTGCCCACCAGAATGTCGAAGTCGCCGTCGCGGAAGCCTTGGAGGATGACCTCATACTGGCGCTTGCCGGTGACCGTGTCACGGTCGAGGCGCGTAACGCGGGCGCGCGGAAATTCGCGGTGCAGTTCCTCCTCGACTTTCTCCGAGCCTACGCCGAGGAAATAAATGTGCTCGCTGCGGCACTTCGGGCAGATCGATGGAACGCGCTCGGCATATCCGCAGTAATGGCACAGCAGGCGGCGGTCGCGGCGGTGATAGGTCAGAGTGACGGAACAGTTGCGGCACTGCACGCGTTCGCCGCATGAGCGGCAGGCAACGAAGCTCGAAAAGCCGCGACGATTGAGTAGCAGCATGGTCTGCTCCCCATTTTCCAGGCGCTCACCGATGGCCTCGACCAGCCGGCGCGAGAACGTGGCCTGCTTTCGCGTTTCGAGGAACTCTTCGCGCATGTCGATGAGTTCAACTTTCGGGAGCGGCCGGTCCTCGATGCGCCCGGGCAGCTCGAGCAGCGTGTACTTGCCGCGCTGCACGTTGTAGCGGCTCTCGAGGCTGGGTGTGGCGGACCCGAGAATCACACACGCGCCGGCGGCTTGCGCGCGCACGATGGCGACATCCCGGCCGTTGTAGCGCGGCGTTTCCTCCTGTTTGTAGCTCTGGTCGTGCTCCTCATCCACCACGATCAGCCCCAGATTGCGCACCGGCGCGAAGACGCCCGAACGCGTGCCGACGACCACGCCCGCGGCACCCGACCGGATGCGGCGCCACTGCTCACTGCGCTCGCTGTCGGTAAAGGCGCTGTGCAGGATGGCCACGCGGTTGCCAAAGCGGGCGAAGAACTGGCCCGCCATCGCAGGTGTCAGGGCAATTTCGGGCACCAGCAGCAGGGCGCTGCGGCCCCCGGCCAGCGTGGCTTCGATGGCGCTGAGATAGACCTCGGTCTTGCCGGAACCGGTGATCCCGTGCATCAGGAACGTCTGGAATTGTTTCGACTCGATGGCCCGGCGAATGGTGTCGAAGGCTTCCTGCTGCGCGGCGTTGAGAGTGTGACGCGCGCGGACAGGGCCAGGCGCCATTGCGCCGAGAGGCTCGCGGGTGAGTTTCAGGATGCGCCTGCGGCCGAGCGAACGCGCCGCGCCGCCGGCGTTACGGACCTGCGCTTCCAGATCCTTGAGGTTATGCGAGCCGGGATGCAAGGTGAGAAAAGCGATCAGCTCACGCTCGGCTTTGGGGAGTTTGGCGTCTGCGGGCTCGTGTGCCAGCTCGACGCGCAGACGGTCGGAAGGGGAGCGCAGCGGGTCGCGCTCGGCGTGAAACTGCTCGGCGGCGATGAAGCCTTTTCGCTCGAGAGAGCGGATGGCCTTGTCAGCCAGCGGAAGTTTTTTCGTCAGGTATGAAGCCGAGAGCGGGCGTTTTTCCAGCATGCGCAGCACTGCGGCCACGGGATCTTCAGGTCCGGCATCCAGCAGCAACTGACGCGCGGCATCGAGCCCGGCGTCGGTCAAGGAATAGACTTTTCCGGAGCGGACTTCGCTCGCGAGCGGCAGCATGGAACGCAGCACCTCACCGAGCGGGGCGCAGTAATAACCGGCGATCCAAAGCGCGAGCGACAGCAGCTCCGGGTCGAGCACGGGCTCGGCATCGATGAGCCGCAGGGCGTCGCGAGCCGCCATCGACGGTGCTTCGTCGTGGCAGCGGAGTGCCACGCCGGTCATCTTGCGCACGCCGAATGGGACGATGAGCCGGCATCCGGGCTTGACGCGATGACGCAGCGTTTCGGGAAGCGAATAAGTGAACGGCCGGTCGAGCGGCACCGGCAGACTGACGTCGCAGTAGCGATACGGGCCCTCGGGCATCGGCTACTTGGGCTTCCCCGGCAGGCCGGCTGGATTTTCGTGCGTGCGCTCACGGAAGCGGCCGCGGATTCCAGATGCCAGCGAGACGGCAGACTCGCCGTACTTATCGCGCAGCCGGTCGGCCGCGGCCAGCGCCTGTTCCCAGCGTCCATGGTGGTCTTCGGCGAGCAAGCCGAGCTGCGGTTCGGCGGTTTCGAACGACGACACGTGCACGCCCAGGAGGCGCACCTGTTGCCCGGGCTTCCAGTTCTTGCGAAACAGCGCGCGGACCTGCTCGAAAATCTCGGTGTCGATTTGCGTGGAGCGCTCAAGCGAATGCGCGCGCGTGATGGTCGTAAAATCCTTGTAGCGCAGCTTGAGC
The DNA here is from genome assembly GCA_035577325.1 of Bryobacteraceae bacterium. Classification (GTDB taxonomy): domain Bacteria; phylum Acidobacteriota; class Terriglobia; order Bryobacterales; family Bryobacteraceae; genus QHXW01. The sequence goes on from DATLVQ010000175.1 coordinate 11,020, forward strand.
TGAACAGTGCGGGCGTGCAGCTTATTCTCCCGCAAGCGCCGGCCCACCATCTCCGAGAGGCGAGCCAGTGTGGCTTCGAGCGTGCCTGCGTCGGCCGTGTCTTCGTTATAGGTGTGCTCGTGGCTGATGGACTTGGGGTCGGTATCGGAGCCCACTTCGCTATCGAACCAGCCGCCGGCGTCAAGCCCGCGCGCTTTGCCCGCGAGCGCCAAGCCCCATTTACCGAAACGGCTTTCGAGAAACGCTTCGTCGAACCGGGTAAGATCACCGATTTTGCGAATGCCGAGCGCGTGCAGATTCTTCTCCGTCACCTTGCCGACGCCAGGCACCTTGCGCACATCGAGTGGCGCGAGAAAACGCGCTTCCTGGCCGGGCATCACGCGCAGCACGCCATTAGGCTTGGCCTGGTCGGAGGAAATCTTCGCGACAAGGCGCGAAGTGGCGACACCGATGGAGCAATTGAGCCGCGTGGCTTCGCGCATGGCCTCATGCAGCAAGTGCGCCGCGCGCAAGGGCGGGCCGTGCAGACGCTCAGTGCCGGTCATGTCCAGATACGCCTCGTCGATCGATGCCATCTCGACCTGCGGCGAGAAATGGTTCAGCACTTCGAAGACTTTTTCCGAGCAATCGCGGTAACGATCGGGATGGCCGTCGACAAAGATGGCGTGCGGGCACATTTTATAAGCGGTGCGCAGCGGCATGGCCGAGTGCACGCCGAATTTGCGCGCTTCGTATGATGCCGCGGAAACCACGCCACGCTCATTGGGACGGCCGCCGACGACGACGGCTTTGCCTTTGAGCGAAGGATCGAACAGCTCTTCGACGGAAACGAAGAAGGCATCCATATCGACGTGGAAGATGGTTCTCATTGCCCCATCCGTCCTGCCAGCACGCGCGGAATGCCTGCGAGGTCGGGCACAATGCGCACCTCGCGCCACTCCGCGCCCAGCATCGCGGTCACGCGGTCCTTACTAGTGTAGCCAAGCTCGATGACGAGCCAGCCGCCAGAGCGCAGCACGCGCACGGCGTCTGCCACCAGTTTTTCGTAAATTTCGTAACCTGTCTGTCCGGCGAAGAGCGCGACTGCTGGTTCGTAATCGCGTACTTCGCGCTGCAAACCGGCGCGATCGCCGAGCGGCACATATGGCGGATTGGAGACGATCATGTCCACGGACGCAGTGGCGATGGCGGAGATCAAATCGCATTGCACCCAATCGACAGTAGCGCCTAGCGCCCGCGCGTTTTCCGCGGCCACGGGCAGGGCAGTGGCCGAAATGTCGGTACCGGCGACGAGCGCGCCCGTTGCCAGTTGCAGGGTGACGGCAATCGCGCCCGATCCGCAGCCGGCGTCCACAATGCGCCGCGCGCCGGGTCCCACGGCGAGTGCGGTTTCGACAACCAACTCGGTTTCGGGGCGCGGAATTAAAACGTCAGGCGTGACATGAAACTCGCGGCCGTAAAACTCCTGGCGCCCGGTGATGTATTGCGTGGGTTTTCCTTTGAGGCGCTCGTGCAGGTAGCGGCCATAGTGGATCCACTCGACCTCGCGCAGCTCGCGCTCGGAATGGGCGTAGAGGAACGCGCGCTCCTGGCCGAGCGCGTGGCCGAGCAGGACTTCCGCCGTAAGGCGTGGGACCGAAATACCGGCGTCTTCCAGGAGTTTGGTTCCCTGGAGCAGAGCCTGCTGGAGCGTCATGACGCTCCCTTACGCCGTCACGCCTTCTTGTTTCAGTTTTTCAGTCTGGTAGTAAGCGGTGAGCGCATCGACGATGGGATCGAGGCGGCCGTCCATCACGATGTCGAGCTGGTGCAGCGTCAGGCCGATGCGATGGTCGGTCACGCGATTTTGCGGAAAGTTGTAGGTACGGATTTTTTCGCTGCGATCGCCGGTACCGACCATGCTGCGGCGCTCGGCGCCCAACTGTTCGCGCTGTTTTTCGAGCTCGATCTCGTAGAGGCGCGATCGCAGCACGCGAAGAGCTTTCGCTTTATTTTTGATCTGCGATTTCTCGTCCTGGCAGGAAACGATCAAGCCCGTTGGCAGGTGCGTGATGCGGACGGCGGAGTAGGTGGTGTTCACCGACTGGCCGCCGGGGCCGGAAGAGCAGAAGGTATCGATGCGAATGTCCTTGGCCTCGATCTCGACTTCGACTTCGTCGGCCTCGGGCAGTACGGCGACCGTAATGGCGGAGGTGTGGACGCGGCCCTGCTGCTCCGTCTGCGGCACGCGCTGCACGCGATGCACGCCGCTCTCGTATTTCAGCTTGCTGTAGACGCGCTCGCCGCTGACGAGCGCGATCACTTCCTTGAGCCCACCGACGGAAGACTCGCTCATGGAGGTGACTTCCACGCGCCACCGCTGCGATTCGGCAAAGCGCGTGTACATGCGAAAAATTTCGGACGCGAATAGTGTGGCCTCATCGCCACCCGTGCCCGCGCGGATTTCGAGCACCACGTTCTTCTCGTCGTTGGGATCTTTGGGCAGGAGCAGGACCTTCAGGTCCTCTTCCATCTGCACCAGGGTCGGCTCGATGCGCACGATTTCTTCCTGTGCCATCTGACGCATTTCTGGGTCCGCGTCGGAGACCATGAG